>JAXJWL010000235.1:0-2468 GCA_036308065.1 Paludibacteraceae bacterium | reverse complement strand
CTACACATTCACTTTTATATCTCACCAAGAAGTCCAACTCCAACCCACTATCCTTTTGGTAATAATATAATTTTTGTCCAGATTTACATAAAAAATCGGCTATCAAGTTTTCAAATATAGCACCTTTATAACCTAAAAGATTCCCTTTCAAAATATCTGCCTGCGTGCCGTAGTCAAGCATAGAAACAAGCAAACCAATGTCAGTGGTATACAATTTAAAACAATCTGAAACTGCATTTCCTTCAAGTGGCAACTCTGTTACTTTTGTATTATAACACCTTTTTGCAATACCAGCATCTTCAAGCCACTGAATACTTCCTATGTATTGTGCAGAGCGGGCACCTTTTCGTACCACAGAATATTGAAATTTCTTATTATCCTTAGCCAATTGTTTAGGTATAGACTCAAAACACTCACGAATACGAGGTTTATCTTCATCTGCAGCATATTTTACCATATCGTCTTCATATTCTGCGATAAGACTACGTTGAACATGATAGGTTTGTTCTATATTTTTTGTTTCAAGAAATGTATTCACAACATCTGGCAACCCTCCTACAATAACATATCTATACAATAATTCCATCATTACCTTATGTATGCCATCTGGAACTACAATCTCGTTTTCAAAACATGATTTAACAGTAGCAATAACCTTTTCATTTATTCCATTGGCCCACAAAAACTCCTCAAAATCCAATGGATACATTTCAACTACGTTTTCATAACCAACAGGAATAGAATCTTGCCCTTCTTCCATATCCATTTCACTTTTACCATACCCTTTTACACCCAACAAAGAACCTGTTGCAATCACATCAAAACGACCATCCATTTGAAAAGACTTCAATGCAGTTCTCGCTTCCCTACACTCTTGAATCTCATCTAGTATAATACAAGTCTTACCATTTATAAAACGACTACCAGGAATCAATGCCGACAAGTTGAGGATAATAGTTTCTACATCTATATTGCCAGTAAATGCAGTTTTTTTATCTGGTTCAAGAATAAAATTCATATAAACCACACTCTCGTAATTTTCCTTTGCAAATTTTCTGACAATATATGTTTTACCACATTGACGAATACCCTTAATCACAAGTGGTTTCTTCAATTTTGAGTTTTTCCACTCGGATAAAACAGACTCTATTTTTCTTTTAAGCATAGTTATACAATATTAATCACTGAGCAAATTTACACTTTTTCCAACGATAAATCAAGAGTTTGTTACACTTTTTCAAGGGACTTTTAGAGAATTATTACACTTTTTCAAGGGAGATTTTGGGTTTTGCTACACTTTTTCCAACGATAAACCTGCAATTTGCTACACTTTTTCAAAGGACTTTTTGAAAATCATGGCAATCTCACGCCTCTTGAGGCAACTAAAATGCGTTGCCATTGCTCGGCAGAAAGACGTATGTTGAGCGCCTATCAATGGCAGTGGCAATC
Organism: Paludibacteraceae bacterium; assembly: GCA_036308065.1. Classification (GTDB taxonomy): domain Bacteria; phylum Bacteroidota; class Bacteroidia; order Bacteroidales; family Paludibacteraceae; genus Enterocola. The sequence goes on along the minus strand of JAXJWL010000235.1, from coordinate 1,019 downwards.
TAGACCGCATTCGCCGTAGCATTGTGGGGCCCTTTTCTGCCCCTTAGATTTAGTTGTGACAAGACAAACATTGCCTCTATTTTATCTTGATATAAAACCTTTTTACATTTCATATTTAATAGCAACAATAATTTCCCTGCAAAATTACTGCAAACCTGTAGCAAAAAATGATACACCCTTGCATTATTTTTGCAGAAAAATTAAAAATTTAACTATTAATCAAAGGAGGATTTATTATGAAAAAACATTTACTTGCTTTATTATTTTGTGTGGGATTCATTTCAATGACTAATGCACAAATTATTCAGAACACATTGGATGCTGATGGCAATAGGCATATTATCTGCGAAAATGAGAATGTGAGAAGTTTTACAGACAAGATTGTTACCTATGTTCATTTATCATACCTAAATGGGCAATATAGACTGTTTTTTACCTTCGACGCATTGGCTCCTATTTCTATAAACGAAGGCGGAAGAGTGCTTATTAAAACAGAAAATGGTAAGACTCTAAGTTTTAACATTGCAGCTTCTGATAGCGACAATATTGGAACTTTAATTTCTACTAGTTTCGGCATTATATCCCAATATTCTATCACCACTCATATCAATTTGAGCAAAGAAGATATTATCAATCTTTCTAGTGGTGTAACAAAATTTCGCATTGAAATGAGTAATATTGAATTAGCTAATGGTTATTTTGACAAAGAATTTAAATCTGACAAAATAGGTGAAAAGGTTTTAACCGATTATAGAGCAATAGGAAAAGCATTAAAGGAAACAAAAAGCTTTGAGGATGGTTTTTAATGGTAGGCAAATGTAGAAAAGTAAATAACTTTTTCGTAAATAGAAAGAACTTTTGTAACTTTACGAAACAGACTCGTACCAAAGTAGATATAAAAAAAATTATGAATGCTATTATTGATAATAGAAATAATATTAAAGCACCTATTTTTGCTATAAGCAGACTTCGCTTTGCAACTGATGGTCCTGGGATTACAACATTAGTTACCTTTATGG
>JAXJWL010000234.1:0-11106 GCA_036308065.1 Paludibacteraceae bacterium | reverse complement strand
GCACTACTTGATAGAATGATTTATTCTTTTGAGTTACTTTTCTATAACGTAAAATTTGAGTTTCAGCCTCCGTTTCATCATAACCAACGAAAGTCGTTTCGCCTTCTGCAAGCACTACCCAGTCGCCAGTTTCCACCGCAGCAGCATTACGAGCACGGTCTTTTTGTTTTTGCATTTCTACATTGAAATCGTCATGATTTACAGTCAAACCATTTTCTTTCAAGATAAGTTCTGTTAAGTCCAATGGGAAACCGTATGTATCATAAAGTGTAAACGCATCTACACCGCTAATTTCTGTGCTACCCACCTTTTTAGTATCGTTCATTACTTTATCAAGCAAACGAATACCAGTTTCAAGGGTACGTAGGAATGTATCTTCTTCTTCTTTAATTACTTTTTCGATAAGAGTTTTTTGAGCCACAAGTTCTGGATAAGCCTCACCCATATTGTCGATAAGTGCAGGGATAAGTTTATACATAAACGCAGAACGTTGACCCATAAATGTGTAACCATAACGCACAGCACGACGAAGGATACGACGGATTACATAACCAGCTTTTGCATTAGAAGGAAGTTGACCATCGGTAATAGCAAAAGCAATAGTTCTAATATGGTCTGCAACCACGCGCATTGCCACATCTACTTTTGAATCTTTGCCATATTCACAAGAGCAAACATTGCCAATAGCAGAAATAAGTGGTTGGAACACGTCTGTGTCGTAGTTTGAAGTCTTGCCTTGCACAGCCATACACAAACGTTCAAAGCCCATACCAGTGTCAATCACTTTGTTTGGAAGAGATTCTAGAGAACCATCTGCTTTGCGGTTGTATTGCATAAACACGTTGTTCCAGATTTCAATCACTTGTGGGTGGTCGCCGTTTACTAGCGATTTACCATTCACAGCAGCACGTTCGCTGTCTGGACGTAAGTCGATGTGAATTTCAGAGCAAGGACCACAAGGACCTGTATCGCCCATTTCCCAGAAGTTATCTTTTTTGTTACCGTTGATAATACGGTCTGTATCAATGTATTTTGCCCAAATTTCAGCAGCTTCGTCGTCGCGACCAAGACCTTCTGCCTCAGCACCTTCAAACACTGTTACATAAAGGCGGTCTTTATCAAGTTTCAACACTTCTGTTAGGTATTCCCATGCCCATTCAATAGCCTCAGCTTTGAAATAGTCACCAAAACTCCAGTTACCTAACATTTCAAACATAGTGTGGTGATATGTATCGTGACCTACTTCTTCAAGGTCGTTGTGTTTACCACTTACACGAAGACATTTCTGAGAATCCGCGGCTCGAGAAAATACTATAGGGTCGTTGCCCAAAATAATGTTTTTAAATTGGTTCATACCAGCATTTGTAAACATTAGTGTTGGGTCATCTTTAATAACCATAGGTGCAGAAGGAACAATCTTATGTCCCTTAGACGCAAAGAAGTCTAAAAACGATTGGCGGATTTGTTTAGAAGTCATCATGTTATATTTTATTGTTTAATGTTTATTGTTTATCGGTCACTGAGCTTGTCGAATCTTTGTGCAAGCCGAGTGCAGAGTCAAACTTGTTTGAACTATGCCGAGGCGCAGCCAAAGATATTAAAGTGCCCGATTATTTATACTTTTCTATATTAAGGTGCAAAGATAATGTTTCTTAGTCAATAATAAAAAATTTAACATCAGTTTATTTTTATTTTCAAATATTATTATTACATTTGCAAACGATTTCAAAACAAAAATTTATTAACTCTTATAAAACAAGCGCCTATTGATTAAACACTACCCTATTAATTTAACTGTTTAAACCTAATGGTAACATTAAAATCTATGTCTGACGAACAATTGATACAATTGTTCAGTGAGGGGAATAATAGGGCGTTTGATACTCTTCTGCTTCGTTATAAGAGTTTCCTATATTCACACATTTATTCTATTATAAAAGACTACGACGAGAGTAACGATATTCTCCAAGAGGCCTATATACGCATGATTAATAGTCTTAGACAAAATTTCTATATAGAAAATGGAAGGTTTAAGTATTGGGCATTGCGTATAGCTCACAATATTGCTTTAGACAATATTAGAGGCAACAAAAATAGTGAAATCAAATGTGCTAGTTCCGAAGAATTTTCTTCTATTGTGCCAACAGACTATTACGAAAAAAATATCGAGGACAATATGGTAGAAAAACAAATAATGAAACAAATATACATTATTTATAAGAGTCTACCAGACACACAAAGAGATATTGTGCAAATGAGATACTACAACAACCTGAGTTTCAAGGAAATATCAAGCATCACAGGAGAGAGCATCAACACTTCTCTAGGCAGAATGCGCTACGCAATACTCAATATGAGAAAAATGGCAAATGAAAGAAAATCTTTAATCTGTGCCTAAAAAACTGAATAAAATTCATATCTTTGCGTAAAATTTAAAAATATGAGCACAATTATCTCTCCTTCATTATTATCTGCAAACTTCTATAACCTAGAAGAAGACATTCAAATGATAAACAACAGTGAAGCCGATTGGCTACACATTGATGTTATGGACGGCGTTTTTGTTCCAAACATTTCATTTGGTTTTCCTGTTATAGAATCTATCCAAAGCAAATGCAACAAACCTCTAGATGTGCATTTGATGATAGTAGATCCAGACAGATATGTAGAACGCTTTGCAAAAGCAGGAGCAGCGATAATCAATGTTCACTACGAGGCTTGCACTCACCTACACAGAACTATACAAAATATTAAAGCACAAGGAGTTAAGGCTGCAGTCACCCTAAACCCTCACACTCCAGTTTGCTTACTAGAAGACATTATTGCAGACCTAGACATGGTACTTCTAATGTCTGTAAACCCTGGCTACGGCGGTCAAAAATTTATTCCTCAAACTGTTGAAAAAGTACGCGCACTTAAAGAAATGATAGAAAGAAAAAATCTTTCTACTATTATCGAAGTAGACGGTGGCGTAAACCTACAAACAGGACAAGAATTGATTTCTGCAGGCGCAGACGCACTAGTAGCAGGAAACTTCGTTTTCAAATCTGAAAATCCTTTAGAAACAATTGCAGAACTTAAAAAACTAAGAAAATAGAAAACATTGCTCACTCCCATCAAAATCTTACATCAATTACCTTTCTTACGTCTCTTTGTTTTTTTAAGTTTAGGTATTGCATTAGCATTTGTTGGCACAGATGTTAATCTAGGACTCATACTCATTACTATAACACTGAGTATCAGTTTAGTATGCACATTTCTACCACCAAACAAATCATATATAAAAGGTTTTATAATTCTTTTCGCCACTATGGCATTAGGCTATTTTTCTTGCAAAATAGAAAGTCCACTCAAAGAGAGTGAAAGTGCTATACAAAGATACGCTCTACAAGCAAACGAAACCATTGGCGACACACTCTCAAAGTACTTAAACACAAGTACTTCCGCACTCTGCAAGGCACTTTGCATAGCAGACAAATCTGGACTAAATTCCACTGTGAAAAAAGACTTTTCAAGAGCAGGAGCATCACATATTTTGGCAGTGAGTGGCATGCATGTAGGCATCATTTTCACCGCCATTTCCTCACTAATAGGACTAATTTCAAAAAGCAGAAAATTTCAACTTTTCGGGAGCATCATTTCAATATGTTTTTTGTGGTTTTATGCCTTCATCTGCGGTCTTCAACCCTCTATTGTAAGGGCGTGCATCATGTTTACAGTGCCTATTGTGGGCAAACTAATCAAACGCGATGCTTCTAGTCTCAACAGCCTGTTGTTCACCGCATTCTGCATGGTAATCTACGACTACACATACCTTTTCAATCTAGGTTTTCAACTAAGTTTCCTTGCTGTTGCAGGCATTTTACTCTTTCAAGAAAAGATTTTCAACATTTTTCCTCTCCAAAACAAAATTTTAATCTGGATTTGGAGCCTCACAAGTGTATCTATCGCTGCACAAATCACCACTCTACCCCTTACCATTTATTATTTTCACAACATACCTGTTTTTTCACTATTTTCAAACCTCATCGTAGTGCCAATTGCCACACTTTTAATATACTTTTCAGGTGGTTTACTCACTTTTCAACTCACATCGCTTAGCAAATTTATCTCTCTTATTATAAACAAGTTAAGCAACGCACTCAACTCCACTATAGAAAACTTTTCACATCTTGAGTACGCAACTATAGAAAACATCAACATAAGCATTTTTCATGTCGTTTTATTATACCTTATTATATTACAAACAAGGGTGTATATTTCCTCAAAAAAGCCTCTTCACCTAATAATAATACTATCACTTTTCATTTTATTTTTAGCATACGACATTATCTACTTGTTATTTATGTAATTTTTCGCTAACTTTGCAGACTTTAAAATAATTAGGAATTAGGAAACTCCTAACTCCTAATTCCACATTCCTAATTTATATAGTATGTTAAGAATTGCAGTACAAGCCAAAGGTCGACTTCACGAAGAAACCATGACCATGCTAGAAGAATCTAGCATAAAAATGGATTTAGGCAAACGCCTTTTATTAGTTTCATCAAAATCATTTCCAGTAGAAATTTTATTCCTACGCGACGACGATATTCCACAAGCAGTGGCAACAGGCATTGCAGACGTTGGTATCGTAGGCGAAAATGAATTCGTAGAAAAAGGCGAAGACGCAAACATTATTCGTCGTCTAGACTTCAGCAAATGTCGTCTATCATTGGCTATTCCAAAAGAAGTAGATTACAAAGGCCTAGAATGGTTCCAAGGTAAAAAAATTGCTACCTCATATCCAAACATCCTTAAAAATTTCCTTAAGGAAAACAATATTAGCGCTGACGTACACGTGATTACAGGTTCTGTAGAAATTGCTCCTAGCATCAAACTTGCAGACTGTATTTTCGACATCGTTAGCTCAGGTGGCACACTTGTAACCAACAACTTAAAAGAAGTAGAAGTTGTAATGAAATCTGAAGCACTTATGATTGGCAACAAAAACCTAAGTGCAGAAAAACAAGAAATCTTAGACGAACTTCTATTCCGTTTCAACTCATACAAAAATGCCGAAGGCAAAAAATACATCATCCTAAACGTACCTAACGACAAAATCAATGATGTATGCGAAATTCTTCCTGGTATGAAGTCTCCAACTATTACTCCACTAGTAAAAGAAGGTTGGTCTTCTATGCACTCAGTTATTTCTGAAAAAACATTCTGGGAAATTATTTCAAAACTTAAAGCACTAGGTGCAGAAGGCATTTTAGTAATTCCTATTGAAAAAATGATTTTATAATATTGCCCGCAAGGTATGAACATTATAATAAATCCAGATAGAAAAGATTGGCAAAGTCTTCTTAAAAGACCTCAGCACGACACATCTTCACTAAACGAAATCGTAAGCTCTGTGCTAAACGAAATCAGAAATGAAGGCGACGAAGCTGTGCGTCGTTATGAACTTAAGTTCGACAAAGCAGACTTAAAAGAGCTAGCAGTGAGCGAAGCAGAAATAGCTGAAGCAGAAGCACTTGTTTCTGACGAACTAAAATCTGCACTTCAAACAGCAGCCGCAAACATTAGAAAGTTTCACGAGGCACAAAAACGCGAACTTCCTAAAATCGAAACCTACCCAGGCGTAGTTTGCTACCAAAAAGCTGTTGCTATAGAAAAAGTTGGACTTTACGTACCAGGCGGTACTGCCCCACTTTTCTCTACCGTGCTTATGCTTGCCATTCCTGCCGACATTGCAGGTTGTAAAGAAATAGTACTTTGTACCCCTCCAAATGCAGAAGGCAAAGTAAACCCAACTATTCTTTATGCAGCAAAAATATCTGGAGTGAAAAAGATATTTAAAATAGGTGGAATTCAAGCTATTGGCGCCATGGCATACGGCACAGAAAGTGTTCCTAAAGTATACAAAATCTTTGGTCCTGGCAACCAATTTGTAATGGCAGCAAAACAACTTGTTAGCATTAAAGACGCAGCTATCGACATGCCTGCAGGTCCTTCTGAAGTGGCAGTGATTGCAGACAATTCTGCCGACCCAAATGCTGTGGCAGCAGATATGCTTTCTCAAGCAGAACACGGCAAAGATAGTCAATCTATCGTGTTCACAGACAATGCCGAATACGCAAAAGAAATAGAAAAAGCAGTAGAAGAACAAATAAAAATGTCTCCAAGACAAGAGTACATTTTGTCTTCTATTGAGCATAGCAAGATTTTCGTCCTTAACAATATGGATGAAATCATAGAAATGTCTAACGACTATGCTCCTGAACACCTTATTATATCTTGCAGAAACTATGCAGAAGTAGCAGAGAAAGTTACCAACGCAGGTTCTGTATTCATGGGTTATTACACCCCTGAAAGTGCTGGTGACTATGCTTCTGGCACCAACCACACTCTACCAACAAGTGGTTATGCAAAAGCATATAGCGGTGTAAATCTAGATAGTTACCTAAAAAAGATTACCTTCCAAGAAATTACTAAAGAAGGTCTTGAAAAATTAGGTCCAACAATTGAAATAATGGCAGAAAATGAGCTACTTATGGCTCATAAATATGCAGTTAGCGTACGAAATGTTAAAAAATAACGTTTTTTACTTTTTATATTTGCATTTTTAATATAGAATACATACATTTGTCAAATCAAAAATTAAGAACATACTTTAAAATTAAATTATTATGGAACAATTAGTTAAAGAACTAGAAGCAAAAATGGCAGAATTTGCAAAAAACGCTGCTGACCAAGTAGAAAAAGGCAACAAAGCTGCTGGTGTACGCGCTCGCAAAGCATCATTAGAAATTGAAAAACTAATGAAACAATTCCGCAAAGAATCTATCGAGGCTGCAAAATAATTGCGAATTCAATAGTGATATAAAAAAACCGAAACTTTCGTTTCGGTTTTTTTATTACTAATTATTTTGTATCTTTGTGCTCTGAATTAAATTAAGATTATGATAGCTGTTTCAAATTTAGCCATTCAATTTGGCAAACGTACACTTTTTCAAGACGTTAACTTAAAATTCACAGCAGGCAACTGCTATGGTATCATTGGTGCTAACGGTGCAGGTAAATCTACCTTCCTAAGAATGCTTAGTGGAGACTTAGAACCTACTCGTGGTACTATTGTTTTTGGACCAAACGAACGTCTTTCAGTATTAAAACAAGACCACTTCGAGTTTGATGAATTTACAGTACTAGACACTGTAATGATGGGTCACGAAAAACTTTGGGCTGTAAAAAATGAAAAAGATGAAATCTATGCAAAAGAAGATTTCACCGAAGAAGATGGTATCCGTGCATCTGAACTAGAAGAAATGTTTGCAGAAATGGACGGTTGGAACGCAGAAAGCGACGCTGCATCACTTCTAAGCAGTTTAGGTATCAAAGAAGCATTCCACTATACCCTTATGAAAGACATGAGTGGTAAAGAAAAGGTACGTATCCTTCTTGCTCGTGCCCTATTTGGTAAACCAGACAACCTACTACTCGATGAGCCTACCAACGACTTGGACATCGACACTATCGCATGGCTTGAAAACTACCTAGCAAACTACGAAAACACTGTGCTTGTAGTATCTCACGACCGTCACTTCCTAGACGCAGTAAGTACACACACTATAGACATCGACTACGGCAAAGTACAACAATTTGCTGGCAACTATAGCTTCTGGTATGAATCTAGCCAACTTGCTCTACGTCAACAACAAATGCAAAACAAAAAAGCTGAAGAAAAACGTAAAGAGCTTGAAGAATTCATCCGTCGCTTTAGTGCCAACGTGGCTAAATCTAAACAAGCAACTAGCCGTAGAAAAATGCTTGAAAAACTTAATGTGGAAGAAATCCAACCTTCTACCCGTAAATATCCAGGTATCATTTTCTCTCCAGAACGTGAACCAGGCAACATGGTACTAGAAGTAAAAGGTCTTTCAAAAACACTAGAAGACGGCACCGTTCTATTTAAAGATGTAAACTTCAACGTAGAAAAAGGTGATAAAATTGCGTTCATTTCTCGCGACCCACGTGCTATGACTGCCCTATTCGAGATTATCAACGACAATATGAAAGCAGACAGCGGCACATACAACTGGGGTATCACTATCACTCACGCATATCTACCACTAGACAACTCTGCATTCTTCAACACAGACCTTAAACTTGTAGATTGGCTAGCACAATTCTCTCCAGACACTACCGAATCTTTCGTTCGTGGCTATCTTGGTAGAATGTTGTTTGCAGGCGAAGAAATTTACAAAAAAGCAAGTGTGCTTTCAGGGGGTGAAAAAATGCGTTGTATGATTTCTCGTATGATGCTTAAAAATGCAAACGTGATGGTACTAGACTCACCTGCCAACCACCTTGACCTTGAATCTATCCAAGCATTCAACAACTCTCTTCAAGGTTTCAAAGGCAATGTGCTTATGTCTTCTCACGACCACGCATTCATTCAAACTGTATGTAATCGTATCATCGAGCTTACACCAAACGGCATTATCGACAAAGTAATGGAATACGACGATTACTTAGACGACGCAAACGTGAAAGCAGCACAAGAAAGAATGTATGCACAATAACGAAATGTTTCAAAAACGTTTCAAAATATCAATTTTTATGCTCTAGAATATAAAAATTCTTAACATATAATCGATATCATGGAAAAAATCGGCTACTTTTAGCCGATTTTTTTGTATATTTGCAGTTACGTAAATATATAATACCCCGTATATATGAACAAAAAAGCTCAAAAAGGTGGAATCGCATACAATGTTTTTAAATGCTATTTAAGATTCCTACACGACAAAATTTTTTATCGTAAAACGTATAAAATCAATGCTGAGAATATTCCTAGCAACACTACGCCAACTATTATCGTTTCAAACCACCAAAATTGTTTGAACGACCCTCTAGGAGTATTATTCACTTTCCGCGACCGTAAACCAAATTTCATTACTAGAGCAGACGTATTTGCATTACACCCTATTGCAAACAAATTTTTGCGTTCTATTGGTTTGCTTCCAGCTTTCAGACTAGACTTTGAAGGCGAATCTGCACTTCAAAACAACGAAGACACATTTAATATTACCAAGCAAGCCATATTAGATGGTGGCACAGTAATGATGTATCCAGAGGCTGGTCACCAAACAAAACGTTGGCTTGGTTTCTTCTCTATGGCATACATTCGTATGGCATTTGAAGCTGCCGAAAAAAGCAAATTTGAAACCGAAATTTTCATTTTGCCATCTTGCAACCACTACAGCAATTATTTTGGTATCCAAAATGATTTTATGGTTAAATTTGGCACACCAATTTCATTAAAACCTTACTACGAATTATATCAAACAAAACCTCGTACTGTTCAACGTCAAATCAACGCATTGGTTCGCCAACAAATCGAAGACCTAATGCTAAACATCACAGACTTAGACAATTACGATGCAATAGACTTCATTCGTGAAAACTTCCGCAACGACTACGCTGCTAAAAAAGGTATGCCATGTGGCGAACTTCCAGAACAACTTTTAGTAGATAAAGCATTGGTTGCAGACCTAGACAAGAAAAAAGAAGAAAATCCAGAAGAGATTGCCAAACTTTATGCTACTGCCACTGCACTAAAAGCACAAGCAGAAGAAAAACACATCAAAGTGGAAGCACTTGAAAAACAACCTTCTTGGATTAAAAATATCCTTGCCACACTTGGTATGATAGTTTTATTCCCAATGTGGATAAACTCACTATGGCCAAACTTATTCTTGTGGTTGATTGGTAGATCATTTACATTCCGCAAAGAAGACCCTATGTGGGAAGGCACCTTTATGTTTGCCATAAATGCGCTATTCTTAATACCTATTTTCTATATAAGCACATTTGTTTGCACAGGTATATATAGCACATGGTGGGCAGCAATTTTATTTATTCTACTTGCTCCACTTTACACCCTTTTAGCATGGTATTACACCCGTTGGGCAAAAAGAATATTTAAAAACTTCAGTGCATTATTTACAAAAGGTAATGACACTTGGAACAATATGAAAGCAAACTATTCTGAAATTAAAGACTTTATAAATACAAAATTATGAAAAGAGTTGTAATTACTGGTATGGGTATTTACTCATGCCTTGGCAATGGCCTAGATGCAGTTAGAGATTCGCTTTACAATGGCGTTTCTGGTATTGTTTTTGACCAAGTTCGTAAAGACATGGGATTCCGTTCTGCGCTTACCGCTAAACTAGAAGTTCCTGAACTTAAAGGAGTTCTTAGCAGAAGCCAACGTGTTTACATGCCAGAACAAGCAAAATATGCATACGTAGCCACAGCAGAAGCATTGAAAAATGCAGGTGTTGACCAAGACTATCTTGACTCTCACGAAGTAGGTTTAATGTATGGTAATGACAGTAGTGCAGAACCAGTTTACAAAAGCATTCAAACCATGCTTGATAAAAAAGACACTACTCTAGTAGGTTCTGGAGCTATCTTCCAATCAATGAACTCAACTGTTACAATGAGCCTTTCTTGTATCTTTAGACTAAAAGGTATGAACCTAACAGTTTCTGGTGCTTGTGCATCTGGTTCACACGCTATTGGTTTAGGTGCAATGCTTATCCGCAATGGTCTTCAAGAAATGGTAGTTTGTGGTGGTGCTCAAGAAGTTAACCCATACGCTGTAGGTAGCTTCGATGGTATTAGCGCATTCTCTACTCGTGAAAGCGACCCAACAAAAGCTTCTCGTCCATTCGACCGCGACCGCGATGGTCTAGTTCCTGGTGGTGGTGCTGCTACAGTAATCATCGAAAGCTATGAGTCTGCTGTAAAACGTGGTGCTCCTATCCTAGCAGAAATCTTAAGCTATGGTTTCTCTTCAAATGGTGACCACATCTCTGTACCAAACGTAGATGGTCCTAGCCGTTCTCTTCAAATGGCTATCAAACAAGCTGGTATCAACATCAACGAAATCGGCTATATCAATGCTCACGCAACATCTACTCCTGTAGGTGACCGCAACGAAGCAAAAGCTATTTACAATGTATTTGGCGATTCTTGCCCAGAAGTAACTTCTACAAAAGCTATGACAGGTCACGAAATGTGGATGGCTGGTGCATCTGAAGTTATCTATTC
>JAXJWL010000233.1:0-10376 GCA_036308065.1 Paludibacteraceae bacterium | reverse complement strand
TTGCACCCAACCTGCTAATGTAACTTCTTGACCTACATTAGATAAGTTTAATTCTCCGCAGTTATTAGTTCTGTACATAATTTCTTTACTTTAAACAATAGCGTACAAAAGTAATAAAAAAAATGTTAATTATTTCATTTTTGTGACAAGAACGTAACCATCTGCACTTAATTTATTTGGAGTGCACACTTTGTCGTAAGCATAGAAAGCGTCTGTGGTAGAAATATTACTGTAACCAGCAAGACTTTCATTTAAGCCATTTACTAACTCATACTCTATTTCTACTTTACCTAAATAGTCCATAGCTTCCATAGAAACAAAATAACGATGTGCTTTGATATAATCTAAAATAGAGTCGTTTTCAAGTCTTTTTAAGTCGTTTTCTGCATCTGCAAGATTGTCAAACTCTCTATAATAAGTGTATTCGTGGTCGCCTTTAACAACAAAACCAGCATCAGTCAGTTTTTTAGTGTAAAGTTCTGTAAATCTGGTAGGGTCTCCGCTTATGTTATCTTGCTCTATTTCAGCAGAAAGTATAATTTTAGCAGCTACGTTAGGAATTAAATTAAGTTTTACTTTTTTTAGGTCTTTTGTTCCCCATTTAAGTCCTAGAGTCATTTCGCTATATGCGTAAATTGTGTATTTGCCAGAATTAGCCTCTTCTTCTAGTATTTTTACTAAGTGGTCAAAGTCTTCTAAAACTTCATCTTTGTAAAATACTCTAAAGAAATGCTCGTCGTTGAATGTTCCAACTTCCTCCTGTATGAACAATTGAAGTTTATATTCAAGCCCTTTACCATTAGTAGAAACGGTAGCATAAGATGTCATGTTATCTTCATTTTGGCAAGAAGATAAACACATTAAAGCCATTGTAAAAATGGCAAGTCTTTTCATAATCTTTGTTATCATAATTCTTAATTTTAATAAACGGCGCAAAAGTAATTATTATTTTTATTATTTTTGTGTCGGCATTTTAAAAAAAAGATTAATTAATGTTTATGAAAAAATCAATAATTATATCACTATTATCTTTACTATTTTGCCTTTCAGCGAATGCTAAAATCTCATTTTCTGGGGTAGATAATATAATAGGTGTAGTACAAGAGAATATTGACACAGTTTTGGTGGCTGAAACCACGGAAAATTTGGTGTTAAAATATAATGTGGAGGAGGCTTCAACTGTGAATTGGTACACCTATACAAAAGATGCGGAAGAACTTACTTTGGTAAAAACAGATGAAAATGTAACTGAATCTACTTTAGAAGCTGTGCAAGAAGCATCTGTTGGTTATGTCATTAAGGTGTCAAAAGTTGCAGAAGAACCATCTATAGATGGTGAGGTTGTCTGGGCGTGGGTGTTTGATCATTCAAAACACAATTTGCAACTAGGTGATATTCAAGTAAATACAGAGTTAGAAGATAGATGCAAATTTTATCAACTAAACTTTGATATTCAAGCAGATGCATTCCAATACGATACACTTGGACACGATAGAGCACCATTTGAAGTAGAGCGTCAGTTTACTCTTTCATACGATTCTACATACTACGCAGAAGGAACTTGGGTATCTGATAGCATCGAATACAATATTCCACTAATTTCAGATTATTCTGTGCCATCTCCTTTGCAATCAACTACTTACAAACTTAAAGGCGACAATTTCTTGATTGCATGGAACAAGGCTCTTGAAGTGGAAACAGATTTAATTCCTGCATTTGCAGTAGCAGTAGAGCAAGAATATTCTGTAAGAATAAGAGAAAATGCTACAAATGAGTTGAATAGAGACAACTCTACAGAGGTAAAACTCAGTGGTTCAGCACCTTTAAATGTAGAACTTATAAACAATGCCTCTCCATCGGCATTTTTCTTCGATTGGTGTATTTCTACCGACAAGGAGTACAACTCATGCAATATCAGTGCTTCAACCAAAGATTTTCGATATACATTTGAAAAACAAGGTACATACTACTTGAAGTCTGAAATTACCAATTCTCAGATGTCTGAAGATTCGTTGAGAAACTGTATGGTAACAAAAACTATCATTGTTGAAGTGCTTAATTCAAATCTTGATGTTCCAAATGTTTTCTCACCAAATGGGTGATGGGGTAAACGACGAGTTTAAAGTAGCGTATCAATCGCTAACTTCTTTTCGTGCAAGGGTTTACAGTATTCACGGCAGATTGCTATATGAGTGGACAGATCCATCTAAAGGTTGGGACGGTACCATTGGTGGAAACCCTGCAGCAGAGGGTACTTACTTTTATATAATTGAGGCTACAGGCGACGATTACGACGAAGACGGTAAACAGATAAAATACTTCAAAAAAGGAGATATAAATCTGTTAAGGTAGGAGAGAATTAGGTTTAAAGTGTGAGATAGAGAAGAGAAGGACTAAATTTTTAATAAAAATCCCACAGAAAATTAAAAATTAAATTTGGAAGATTAAAAAAAAGAATATACCTTTGTGCTCGGAAAGGTTCTGCACGACCAGCTCCCTTTTAATCCCCCCAGGGCTTGACCGCAGCAAGGGTACATTGGTTGAGCGGTGCGATGCAGATCGCCTTTCCTTTTTTTCTTTAATTTTATTCAAAAATCAAATATCATGGCTAAAACAGAAATATTAAATACATCACATAACGTAATTGCAAAAGACACTATCGTAAGAGGTGAAATTATTACAAAAGGCGATTTTCGTATCGACGGTACTATAGAAGGTGAAATCAAATCAGAAGGTAGAATCATTATTGGTGGCGAAGGCAAACTTATCGGTACAATCGATGCCGTAAACGTAGATATTATGGGTGTTGTAGAAGGCGAAGTGAGAGCAAAAGATACACTTTCACTTAAATCTACAGGTAAAATTAGAGGCAAAATCCAAACAAATATTCTAGAAATAGAACAAAAAGCAGAGTTCAATGGCACATGTATTATGGGTGAAGACCTTAAAAAAGCTACTGCTCCTGCTTCTGCTCCTGCCAACAACGATAAAAAAAGCGTAAAATAAAAAAGATAGGACTTATATCAGATACACATGCGTACTGGGATGACCGGTACGCAAGTTTTTTTTCTGCCTGCGACGAAATCTGGCATGCAGGCGATATAGGCTCACTTGAAATCTACAACAAACTTTCCGAGATAAAACCTGTTCGAGCTGTGTATGGAAATATAGACGGACACCCTCTCAGAGCAATGCTTCCCGAGGTTTTGATTTTCAATATCGAAGGGTTTAATGTGCTTTTAACTCATATTGGAGGTTATCCGGGTAAATATTCAAAAAACATTATTACTAAATTGCGAAGTGAAAATATAAGTCTTTTTATTTCTGGTCATTCGCATATACTAAAAGTAATGAACGACAAGGTTTTAAATCTTCTTCATATCAATCCCGGCGCGGCGGGTATTTATGGCTTTCACAAGGTGAGAACTATGATACGTTTCACACTTGAAGCAGGCAAAATTTCCGATTTTGAGATAATGGAACTCGACCGTTGAAAAATAAACATTGCTTAATATTTGCAAATAATTACATAATTCATTAATTTTGTAGAAATTTTTACGAAAACTTTTTTATAAAAAAATGAACGATATAAAATTATTGAACAGAGCTGCGGATAACATTCGTATTTTATCGGCTGCTATGGTAGAGAAAGCTAAGTCTGGTCACCCTGGTGGAGCTATGGGCGGTGCAGACTTTATTAATGTATTGTACTCTGAGTTTCTTACCTTCGACCCAGACAGACCAACTTGGGAAAACCGCGACCGTTTCTTCCTAGACCCAGGTCACATGTCACCAATGTTGTATTCTCAACTTGCGTTGATTGGAAACTTAAATATGGATGATATTCGTTCATTCCGTCAATGGGGAAGTCGTACACCAGGTCACCCAGAGGTAAATTTTGAACTAGGTGTTGAAAATACATCTGGTCCTCTAGGTCAAGGTCACACTATGGCTGTAGGTGCTGCTATCGCAGAACGCTTCCTTGCTGCTCGTTTTGGTGAATGGACTAAACACAAAATTTATACCTTCATTTCAGACGGTGGTATTCAAGAAGAAATCTCTCAAGGTGCAGGTCGTATTGCAGGTCTTTTAGGTTTAAGCAACCTTATCATGTACTACGACTCAAATGATGTGCAACTTTCTACTTTCGTAAACGAAGTAACATCAGAAGACACCGCAATGAAATATCAAGCATGGGGCTGGAACGTTATTACTATCAATGGTAACGACGCTGCAGAAATTCGTGCTGCTCTTAAAAATGCAAATGAAGAAACCGAGCGCCCAACACTTATTATTGGTAAAACTATTATGGGTAAAGGTGCTATGGGGCCTAACGGTGAAAGTTTTGAAAACAAAGTTTCTACCCACGGTCAACCTCTAGGTGCTGCTGGTGCTTCTATCGCAAACACTATTACAAACTTAGGCGGCGACGCTGAAAATCCATTTGTGATTTTCCCAGAAGTAGCAGAAATGTACGAAAATCGTAAAAACGAACTTCGTAAAATTGTTGCTGCTCGTCATGCTGAACAAGCAGAGTGGGAAGCTGCAAATCCAGCACTTGCTAAAAAATTCCATGATTTCTACAACAAAAATCTTCCAGAAATAGACTATGCTGCTATCGAACAAAAAGCAGACCAAGCAACACGTTCTGCATCTGGTTCAATGCTTGCTTTATTCTCTGAAAAGATAGAAAACATGGTAGTTTCTTCTGCCGACCTTTCAAATTCAGACAAAACAGAAGGCTTCCTTAAAAATAGCAAACCATTCAAAAAAGGTGATTTCTCTGGTGGATTCCTACACGCAGGTGTTAGTGAGTTGACAATGGCTTGTATCATGAATGGTATGGCACTTCACGGTGGTATCATTCCAGTTTGCGGTACATTCTTTGTGTTCTCAGACTATATGAAACCAGCATTCCGTATGTCTGCTCTTATGCGTCAACAAGTAATTTATGTATGGACACACGATGCATTCCGCGTAGGTGAAGACGGTCCTACACACCAACCAGTGGAACACGAATTGCAAGTACGCTTAATGGAAGCACTTAAAAACCACAAGGGTAAAAACTCTATGCTTGTGCTTCGTCCTGCAGACGTAGATGAAACCACAGTAGCATGGAAAATGGCTCTTGAAAACCAAGATACTCCAACTGCACTTATTCTTTCTCGTCAAAACGTGAAGAACCTTCCACGCAAAGAAAGCAAATACAACGAAGCTTTAGGTGCTACAAAAGGTGCTTACATTGTGAAAGATTGCGAAGGAACTGCTGACGTAATCCTACTTGCAAGTGGTTCTGAAGTTTCTACTTTAGTAGCTGCAACCGAGCTTTTAGAGTCTCGTGCAAACTTAAATGTACGTATCGTTTCTGTACCAAGTGAAGGCTTATTCTTCTCACAACCAGAAAGTTACATCCGTAGTGTGATAGATTACAACTTACCAATCTTTGGTCTTACAGCTGGTCTTCCACTAAGTATGCAACGTCTAGTTGGTCTTAAAGGAAAAGTATTTGGTCTAGATCACTTTGGTGATTCTGCTCCATACACAGTTCTTGATGAAAAATTTGGTTTCAATGCAGAAAACATCTACAATCAAGTAATGGAATATCTTTCTACACAAAAGTAAATGAGTTTATTAACTATAATTTTGTTATCAGTTGCTCTGGCTATGGACTGTTTTGCGGTCTCAATAAGCCAGAGCGCTTGTTTTAAAAGACCTATTTGGTCTAAGTGGATTGTTATGTCCTTGTCTTTTGGACTATTCCAAGGACTTATGCCACTTATAGGTTACTATGTGATGCAGTTGTTTTCTGATATTATCACTGCATACGACCACTGGCTAGCGTTTATTGTTTTAGGCTTTCTAGGCGTTAGAATGATAGTAGAGGAGTTTAAGGAATCTGACGAACATGGCGACGAAAAACACGTTTGTGATGTAAATCTTTCATACGGTAAGATACTCATTTTAGCAGTTGCTACTAGTATAGATGCATTAGCCACAGGAGTGGTCTTTGTGCCTTGTCCAGATAGATTGTTGTTGGGTGTGGGCAGTATTGGTCTAGTGAGTTTTATTATGTCTTTAATAGGCACTCAGATAGGTTTTAATATAGGGAAAAGACTTTCGTTTAAGTGGGGAGTGCTAGGAGGCGTAATTTTAATACTAATTGGCACAAAAATATTAATAGAACATACTTGTTTTTCATAAAAAAGTTGTATCTTTGTGCGTCCAAATCGACTTCGTAGCTCAGTTGGTAGAGCAATTGACTCTTAATCAATGGGTCGAGGGTTCGAGCCCCTCCGAGGTCACAAAAAAAGATAGTCTGTAGACTATCTTTTTTTTGCTTCACACCACAACTCCTCCATCTCCTCAAGTGTCATTTCCTTAAGGAATTTACCCTGTTCTTTGGCCTTTTCTTCCATGTAGTTGAAGCGATTTATAAACTTCTGATTGGTGCGTTCAAGGGCATTTTCTGGGTTTACACCGTATAGTCGAGCGGCATTTATAATGCTAAACATTAGGTCTCCAAACTCTTTTTCAAGGTCTAAAGTAGGAGAGTTTGATCTCATTTCAACTTCCACCTCAGCAACTTCTTCTTTTACTTTTTCCCAAACATCAGCTTTATCTTTCCAATCGAAGCCTGCACTTCTGGCTTTATCTTGAATTCTCCAAGCCTTTATCAAACTAGGTAGAGATTTAGGCACTCCGCCCAATGTGGTCTTGTTTTTACCCTCGCGTAGCTTCAAAATTGCCCATGCACGCTCCACATCTTCAGAATTTTTCGCCTCAGCAGAGCTAAAAATGTGCGGATGGCGGTATATTAACTTGTCACACAGAGAGTTACATACATTTTCTATGTTAAACTTATTTTGCTCTTCTGCGATTTTTGAATAAAACAGGATATGAAGTAGCACATCGCCAAGCTCAATCTTCAATTCTTCATCATTTTCTGCGATAATCGCGTCTGTTAGTTCATAACATTCTTCAATAGTAAGAGGGCGTAGCGATTCGTTTGTTTGCTTTCTGTCCCAAGGACATTCTTTACGTAGTCTGTCTAGCACCTCTAGGGTTCTCTTAAATGCTTCAAGCTTCTTTTCCATGATATTTTATTTTAAATAGGTAAGAACTCTAATATTTGTTCTTAAATTGATGTTTTTCGCTATATGCTCCGAGAATTCAATTTTTGACAATAGGTAAGACTTTCGTCTGAAATATTGGCTGGAATTGAGTTCTAGTAAAATCAATGTAAAGATAGGGAATTTTTGTTAAACCTGTAAAAGAGGTCGGTGTAAAAAAGGCGATTCTCAAAATGAAATTCTTACGATGTTACAAAATTTCTGAAAAATAGGGTAGGTGGTAAGTTTACAAATGTGTAGCAAAATTTAATACAAAAGTAAAATAATAAGAAATAGGTGATAATTTACAATTGTAATATGTAAATTGTTTAGAGTGTATTTTACAAATCCAAATAATCATTATACAATTATACAATTGTGTTTTTACAATAATATATTGTAAAAAATATAAAATATTTACTACTATAAATCGCTAAAACTCAGTTATTTACGTGTGTTCAGTTGAAGTAAATGTATAGTATTTACAAATAAGTTGTAAATTTATGTTATAAGTGCTTGAAATTTATAAATAATGCCTTAATAGTTAGTTATTATTTAGATTTTTATAAAAATTTATTAAAGTTTTGCTTTAATATCTAAAATGGGGTATTTTTCAATATTTTACATTTGTATACGTCTAAAAGTTTACAAAAATGTAATTTTTATTTTGTAAAATAATATACTTGTAAATTTGCAAATGTAAAATTAATGTTTTACATTTGTAGCAGAATTAGAAAACCTATTTGTGTAAAAAAACGAGAGATTTTTATGAAAGATCGTATTAAACAAATTATTGAGAGAGAAAAATTGTCTTCAAAGGAGTTTGCCAATCTTTGTGATATACAAGTTTCTAATGTATCTCACTTATTATCAGGTAGAAGCAAACCTAGTTTGGATACTATACAGAAGATAATGGCTGCGTTTCCTACATTAAACACCGACTGGTTAATGACAGGAAAAGAGCCGATGTATAAGCATGAAAAGCTTTCTCAGCCTGGTTTATTCGATTTATTACCTACCGAAGAGTCAAATATTCAAATCTCAGAGCCTCAAAATCATGTAAATATTGCTCCTAGACCTTCGTATAGTGCAGAAAATCAAGTTATTACACAAAATACTATCGTAAAAGAAGTTGTAAAGGAAATTCCTCCTAAAAAAATTCAACGCATAGTAGTTTACTATACTGACAATACGTATGATGAGTTCTCTAAATAAGAGAACGAAAAATTCCTAATTACGGACTGCGTCCGTGATTTTTTTCACGACTCGGCAAAGATTAAGCAAGCTTATCTTTGCTCTCGCTGTTCAAGTTACTCGCTCCGCTCGTGATTTTTGGCTGCACCTCGGCAAATTAAGTAAACTTATTTGCACTCGGTTTGCACAAAAATTCCTAATTCCTAATTCCTAATTCCTAATTTTTTTAGTATCTTTGCAGAAAATTTTAAATCTCTTAACAAAGATGTCTAAAAAATACCAATTAGATGGTACTGTTATTAAGAATGAATGGGTTACTTCTACTTATTTTAAAATGACCCTATCATTTGAAACTTTACCAGAAATCAAGGCAGGACAGTTCGCAGAACTGCGCATTGATGAAACTCCTACTGTATTTCTTCGTCGTCCTATTTCACTACACGACGTGCGCGAAGACAAAAAAGAACTAGATTTACTTATCCAAAAGGTTGGTGATGGCACAGCATGGCTATCTACTCGTAAAGAAGGTGACAAAGTAAACGTCGTTTTCCCTCTTGGTAATGGTTTCAATACTGATGTTGCAGAAGACAAACCAGTATTACTAGTTGGTGGTGGCGTAGGTATTGCTCCACTACTTCATTTAGGTCGCGTATTATCAAGTAAAGGTAAAAAAGTACACTTCCTATTAGGTTTCAGAAAAGAGGCTGATATTTTGCCTTTAGATGCTTATAAAGAAGTGGGCGAAGTGTTCATTACTACAGAAGATGGAAGCGTAGGCGACAAAGGTTTTGTAACCAACCATAGCTTATGGAATAACGCAGACTATGCTCGTATTTTCTCATGTGGTCCAACTCCTATGATGAAAGCATTGGCAAAAGTAGCACGTGAAAAAAACATCGACTGCGAGGTTTCTTTAGAGAATAAAATGGCATGCGGAGTAGGTGCATGTCTTTGTTGTGTAACTCAAACCCACGAAGGACACAAATGTGTTTGTACCGATGGGCCAGTATTTAATATTAACGAATTACCATGGTAGATTTAAGTGTAAAAATAGGTGATTTATCACTTAGAAATCCAGTGATGACTGCCTCTGGAACTTTCGGCTACGGAACCGAGTTTGAGGATTTTGTAAACTTCTCGCGAATGGGTGGTATAGTTGTAAAGGGAACGACTATTCGCCATCGTGAAGGAAATGCCTATCCACGCCTTGCAGAAGTGCCTGCAGGTATGCTAAACGCCGTTGGACTGCAAAATAAAGGGGTAGATTACTTCTGTGAAAACATATATCCAACTGTAAAAAATTATGATACAAATGTAATCGTAAATGTATCGGGTGCGAGCATCGAAGATTACGTTGCAACAGCGGAAAAAATTAACGAATTGGAGGCAATTCCAGCCATTGAATTGAACATCTCTTGTCCTAATGTGAAACAAGGTGGTATGGCATTCGGAACTTCTTGTTCTGCGGCAGCCGAAGTGGTGAAAGCAGTGCGCAAAGCATACAACAAAACTCTTATTGTGAAGCTTTCTCCAAACGTAACTGACATAGCAGAAATTGCTCGTGCAGTGGAAGCCGAAGGTGCAGATTCTGTATCATTAATCAATACCTTAATGGGTATGGCAATTAATGCCGAAACTCGCAAACCTGTTCTTTCTACTGTTACTGGTGGTCTTTCTGGTCCTTGCGTGAAACCTATTGCTCTTCGTATGGTTTGGCAAGTTTCTAAAGCTGTAAATATTCCTATCGTTGGTCTTGGTGGTATTATGAATGCTACAGATGCCATTGAATTCTTCCTTGCAGGTGCTACAGCTATCGAAATTGGTACTGCCAACTTTATCGACCCTTCTGTTACTATGAAAGTGGTGGACGGTATCGAAGAATATCTGAAAAAACATAACTATGAATCTATAAAACAAATTATTGGAAAACTAGAAGTATGAAAAAACTAAATTTACTATTAGCATTATTAGTAGCTTCTGTTGCTACTGTTTTTGCGCAAGCCGACGAGGCTGGCACTCCATCAAAATGGAAAAAAGGTGTTGACCTTTCATTACAAGCTACACAAAACTATG
>JAXJWL010000232.1:0-23379 GCA_036308065.1 Paludibacteraceae bacterium | reverse complement strand
CCCCAAAACCACATACTTCACCCACATCTGCCACAGCCTAGGTCGCCACGCCGACGTCACCAAAGAACTACCCTTCGACCAACACCTCACCTACGATGGGTTAGAGATAATAATTAGGAGTTAGGAATTGCTGTGCAAGTGAGAGCAGAACTAAGCGTAGGGACACTGCGTGCAGTGTCCGCAAAGATAAACTGCACTACACAGATTTATAGAAACCACGCATCCGAGCGAAGCGAGTAATTGTAACACTTCTAAGTTAGCAGTCTTTCACCCGAAACGCAGTGGAGGGTGAGATTGGGTTGTAACCCCGTCTCAGAGGACGGAGTCCGACGAGGCGGGGCAAAAAGAACACTCCCTCCCCACACCCGAGCGAAGCGAGTCAAACATCTCAACAAAACCATACTCATTTGAAGTAATAAAAATAGAGCTGCTCGACTTATCATCAAACAGCTCTATTCTCGACGTAAAAGTAGCCGACTCATACGAAACAGACCTACTTTCAGTTGCAAAGATATTACAAAATGTTGAAAAATCATACGACAAAGGCAAATTTCTGCTCGAAGAATCTAAAAAAAGCGACGGCTGGGACGCAATTTTCAGAAGATTCTAAATTCTAGAAGATTTCACCCCAAACCACCCTACATTTTGTTCCAAAATCTAGAATAATTAAAAATGCGTAATAACGTGTGTAGGGACACTGCGTGCAGTGTCCGCAAAAATAAACCGCACTACGCAGATTTATAGAAATCACGCATCCAAGCAAAGCGAGTAATTGTAAAACTTCTAAGTTAGCAGTCTTTCACCCGAAACGCAGTGGAGGGTGAGATTCTCCTACTCCAACGTATACGTCACGCCTACATACACTTTCCAGCCGGCTACTGGGCCGTAAATCATGGTAGCGTCGAAGTCGTTAGACCAAGGGTCTTCGGCAGAGATGATAGGATTTTTTTGAGTATAGTTTGTCATATTTTCTGCACCAGCATACAGAGAAATATTGTTTTTGAAATTTTTGGTTACTTGTGCAAGCAAAATATGATGTGGTTCATAATAGTTTTCCCAAAGAGGATTTTCCTCATCTGCAAGTGGCATACGTCCACCACCGTTTATTTGCCAAGTAAAGTCAAACTGCCAATCATATTTTTGAGTCTTATAAGAAGCAGTCACCAGACCCTTGTGAGCAGAAAGCAGAGCTTTTTCTCTAAGCACACCACCAGTTGTGTTCATCACATTGCTATATTTGTAGGCAGCAGTAATAGTAAAGCCTGTGAAAGCCTCCATAGTTGCCTCAATTTGAGCATTGTGAGAATAGTTTAACGCCCCATTTGAGTTGTAAAACAACACTTTATGTGGGTCAGCATCCATATCTGCCACAATTTGGTTCATAAAGTGAGTATAATAGTAATCACCCTTCAAACTCAATGTTCTATTTCCAATAGGAATATCACCTTGAATGCTAATACCAGTATTCCAAGCATCTTCTAGGCGCAAATCATCTGCCACCACCATTTCGCGAGAAGAAGCCATTAAGTTGTTGTTTTCCGCATAAATATAAGGAGTTCTATATCCTTTACCAGCAGAAACTCTCACAACCAATTCTTCTATTGGCATATATTTAAAGTGAAGTCTTGGAGTGTAATAAAAACCAAATTTTGTGCTATAATCCGCTCTCAAACCAGCCAAAAGCACATATTTGTCATCCACATTTAGTGTATATTCCACAAATGCCCCAGGCACAATGTTTGTAGTTTTCACAGGGTTGCCAATTATCATTTCATCAAGAAAATCTGCAGTCACCCCTATTCCAGCCTTCATATTGTGCATATTGCTATCTTCTGTAAGGTTTGACAAATAAATCAAATTTCCATAAAGATTGCCTTGTTGAGCATTGTATGTTTTTTTACCATAAAAACTATCGTGTTTATGATAAATACCTTGGAAAATAAACGCCAAAGAACCTTCTTTTTCGTGGTCTGTTTCCCAAGCATTTTTAGAAAACGCCTCTGCACGAATAGCATCAATGCCTATTCCATAACGGTTTGCCACATCAGAAAGTTGTCCTGCTGTACGTTTTTCATAAAGAGCATTCACACCCCACTGACCTTTATACTCATGAGAATCATAGTTCCATCTATTCATCAAATGATATTCCTCCATAAGTGGGCCATCTAGGAATGTATCGTGGTTTCCATCTTCTTTTCTGATAGTTTCGTTTGCCACATGGCCCAACACCATAGTAGAAAGATTGTCATTTATCTTCCATGCACCATCCATGTTAAGTTCCATTCTAGAAGATGAATTTCCCATGAAATTCACAGAAAACTTAGGAGAATTTTGTGGTTTTTTATAGTCGATACTTATTTGTCCTGCAATACCCTCTGCACCAGAAGATACAGAAGAAGTACCTTTAGAAATAGAAATAGCAGAAAGCCAAGTACCAGGCACATAACTAAGTCCATAAAGTGTAGCCAAACCACTAAAATTTGGCATATTTTCTGTAAGCATTTGCACGTATGTGCCAGAAAGCCCTAGAAGTTTTATCTGTTTAGCTCCTGTTGCAGCATCTGTGCTACCTACATCCACAGAAGCATTAGTCTCAAAACTCTCAGAAAGGTTGCAACAAGCCGCTCTACATAGCTCACCTACAGTAATTTTTTGCACCTGACCCACTGTCATTTTAGAATCTTGAGTAGAACGCACACCACCCACTCTTACCTCGTCTAATTCACCTTCCATGTGAATACTTAGAGAGTCTAAAAACCACTCCAAATCTTCGTCATGATGCTCTGTTTCAGTATGTTCGTGATGATGATGACCATCGCAGTCGTGTCCATGTTCGTGAGCCCAAAGAGCCACATTACACAATAATAGAGATAAAATTAAAAATATTTTTTTCATAAGTTGTCAGTTTAGTAATACATTATTTTATAAATAGAAAAAGTTCTAGTATAGGCACAACAATGCCTAGAAAAATAATGCATCCGCTAAATGATGAGAGTAGCATACAACTCAAGATATGCCAAATAAAGAGAAGTAAATATTACAAGAGGAATAAAATATGAAGTCTGATTTCCTCTGCATTCTGTGCAAGAGCATGAATCCACAGTCACATGAACTTCTGTTTCCTTATGACAACATTTATGTTCACAAGAAACAAAGTTATATTCATTATTCCCACACATCACAGATTTTGAATGCTCGTGAGAGTGATGATTATGTTTATGTTCACAACTATGGCACATTTGTTAACTTTTTGGACTGCAAATATACAACTTTTTCTCGAAAATTTTACTACCTTTGACCTCTAATTTGAGAATATGGCTAACGAAAACAACAATACACGTTCTAAAAAGGGACCTGAACTAGGTAAAGTCCCTGAAAAACTCATTAAAGAGCAACTAAAACTACCTCCTCAAGCAGTAGAAACAGAGAGAGGTCTTCTTGGTGCGCTATTAACTCACGAACACGCATTCGACGAAGTGTGTCAGCAGTTGATACCAGAGGTTTTCTACCTTAAAATACACCAATACATTTACGGAGCCATTTCAGAACTTGCTCTTAGTCAGAAGTCTATAGACGGTATCACTGTTGCCGAACAACTTAAGAAAAACGGCAAATTTGAAGAAGTTGGTGGGTACGAATACCTTGCAGAACTTACCGACATAGGCACATCTGCAGTGAGTTTAGGAGAATATGCAGATATTATTTACGACAAATTTCTTGCCCGCGACCTTATCCGCATAGCATCTTCCATAGAAAATCAGGCTTTCAACGACGGCACTGAGATAAAAAACCTAATGGAATATGCAGAAGGTCAACTATTTGAGCTCAACCAAAGACGTGTAAAAAAAGAAGTTACCAAGGTAAAAGACGTTCTAAACGAAGTTGTTGACCGCATCCGCGCAGCAAAACAAAACGAAGGTGGTTACACTGGGTTAAGAACAAGTTTCACCAAACTAGACGAATATACAAACGGTTGGCAACCTTCTACCCTAAATATTATCGCAGCTCGTCCTGCCATGGGTAAAACAGCATTTGTGCTTTCTATGGCAAAAAACATGGCTATAGACCACAATTCACCTGTTGCAATTTTCTCTCTGGAAATGTCAAACCAAGAGTTGGTACAACGTTTGGTCATAAATGTGTCTGAAATTCCAGGCGAAAAAATCAAGAGAGGCGACCTTTCTACAGCAGAATGGAAACAACTGCAAACTCGTATAGAATGTCTAGAAAGTGCACCTATTTATATAGACGACACAGCAAACATGTCTATCTCAGAACTTTGTTCTAAAGCTAGACGACTAAGTTCAGAACGTGGCATTAAATGTATCATCATCGACTACCTTCAGCTGATGAACGCAAGCGGTATGAATTATGGTAGCCGTGAGCAAGAAGTAAGTATCATTTCACGTTCGCTAAAAGGTCTTGCAAAAGAGTTGAACATTCCAGTGATTGCCCTTTCACAGCTAAACCGTGGTGTAGAACAACGTTCTCGCGACGACAAGACCCCACAACTTTCCGACCTTCGTGAATCTGGTGCCATAGAGCAAGACGCCGACATGGTAGTTTTCATTCACCGTCCTGAATATTATGGCATTACCACAGACAAAGATGGCAACTCAAACGAAGGCGTTGCAGAAATCATTATTGCAAAACACCGTAGTGGTTCTGTAGGTACTGTAAGACTTAGATTTACCAAAGAACTTATCAAGTTTTCAAATATCGACTTTTCTGGAAACAACAATAATATGGACTTTGGTTCTAGAAATAATAACGCAATTGAACAATACTCAAGTTCTTCTGAAACATACGCAAGCGCAAATATTCCGCAAGCCGACTCAGAAGATCCATTTTAAAATTTAATATATATGAAAATTTTATTATTGGCAGACGAAGCCATTGCACAAGGAGCATTAGACGGTGGACTTTCTGCAGTGTATGCCTACCCAGGTACACCTTCAACAGAAATCACCGAATATATCCAAAAAACAAACAAAGAAGTACATAGCAGATGGTCAACCAACGAAAAAACTGCTATGGAAGAGGCTGTAGGTATGTCTTTCGTAGGAAAGAGATCTATGGTGTGTATGAAACACGTAGGTATGAATGTGGCTGCAGATGCATTTATGAACATGGCAGTGACTGGCGTAAACGGTGGTATCTTGGTTGTAGCAGCAGACGACCCTTCTATGCACTCTTCACAAAACGAACAAGACTCTCGTTATTATGGTAAATTTGCGCTTATCCCAGTGCTTGAGCCATCAAACCAACAAGAGGCATACGATATGGCATACGAAGGCATGGAACTATCAGAAAAACTAGGTCGCCCAGTTATGCTTAGAATCACCACTCGACTTGCTCACTCACGTTCTAGCATCACACGCAGAGAGCCAAAACCACAAAACGCTCTTAAATTCCCTAGCATCGAACGTCAGTTCATTTTATTGCCAGCGAATGCTAAAAAACGTTACGCAGACTTACTTGCTTCGCAAGCAGTATATAAAGAAAGTTCAGAAAATTCTGCATACAACCAATATATAGACGCAGAAAACAAAAAATTGGGTATCATTGCTTGTGGTATCTCATACAATTACCTAATGGAAAACTATCCAGAAGGTTGCCCATACCCTATTTTAAAAATAGGTCAATACCCTCTTCCTCCAAAACAAGTTTTCAAACTTATGGAAGAATGTGAAGAGATATTAGTACTAGAAGAAGGTTACCCACTAATCGAAGAATTGATTAAAGGTTACACCTCTAAAGGTCTAAAAATTCATGGTCGTTTAGACGGTACACTTAACCGCCAAGGCGAACTAAACCCAGACCTTGTAGCAAAAGCATTAGGTCTAAAAACAGAGTTCAACACTACTATTCCAGAAGTGGTACAAATGCGTCCACCAGCACTATGTATGGGTTGTGGACACAGAGATATGTACGAAGCACTAAATGCCGTAATGGAAGAATACCCACAAGGCAAAGTATTTAGCGACATCGGTTGCTACACCCTTGGTGCACTTCCTCCATTTAAAGCCATCGACTCTTGCTTAGACATGGGTGCTTCTATCACCATGGCAAAAGGTGCAGCAGACGGTGGTTTATTCCCATCAGTAGCAGTAATCGGCGACTCTACCTTCACCCACTCTGGTATGACAGGTCTTCTAGATGCAGTAAACGAAAACACCAACATTACAGTGGTAATCTCAGACAATGAAACCACAGCAATGACTGGTGGTCAAGATTCTGCAGGCACAGGCAAACTAGAAGCCATCTGCGCAGGCTTAGGTGTAGCACCAGAACACATTAGAGTGCTAGTTCCACTTAAGAAAAACTTTGAAGAAATGAAACAAGTAATCCGTGAAGAAATCGAGTTCAACGGAGTATCTGTTATCATACCACGTCGTGAATGTTTACAAACCTTGAAAAGAAAAAAAGTTAAAAACTAAACGGCTAATCAATAAAAAATCACTAAGATTGAATTTAGAGGAGGGATTTTTAGAATTGTGCCAAAAACACCCTATAAATTCAGTCGTAAACGTAAGAAGAAATGAACACAAATATAATATTATCAGGCGTAGGCGGTCAAGGTATTTTATCTATTGCCGCAGTGATAGGTAAAGCTGCTCTAAACAACGATTTGTATATCAAACAATCTGAAGTTCACGGCATGAGCCAACGTGGTGGCGACGTTCAGTCAAACCTTCGCATTAGCGACTCACCTATTTACTCAGACCTTATACCACTAAAAGGTGCCGACCTTATTCTATCATTAGAGCCAATGGAAGCCCTTAGATACCTTCCATTCCTAAAAGAAGACGGTTGGATTGTTACTAGCAGTGTAAACTTTGTAAACATTCCAAACTATCCAGATGCAGAAGAAATCTTAAACGAGATTAGAAAACACAAAAACCACGTTCTAATTGACGTAGATGCACTTGCCAAAGAAGCAGGTTCACTTCGTACATCAAATATGGTTCTTCTTGGCACTGCCCTACCATACCTAGGACTTCCAAAAGAATACATCGAACAAGGCGTTAAAGACCTTTTCGCATCAAAAGGCGAAGACATCGTAAACCTAAACCTAAAAGCACTTAATATAGTTAAGAGTTAACAAGACATACCGATTAAGAGCACCCGTAGGGTGCAATTGGGTTGTAACCCCGTCTCAGAGGAGCATAGCGACGGCGAGGCGGTGGATAAGATAAACCTATTAAACTCCACCCGTTAGGGTGGCACAGAGTTGTAACCCCGTCTCAGAGGACGGAGTCCAGCGAGGCGGGGAATAAGATACCTATTAAGAGCACCCGACAGGGTGCACCATAAGAAAATACTAAAACACAAAATAACATGTTAGAAAAAATTTTAGCAATCTCAGGAAAACCAGGATTATTCAAATTAATCTCTGGTAGCAAAAAAATGGTAGTAGTAGAATCACTATTAGACGGTAAACGTATCCCAGCATACGCTACAGACCGCGTTATTTCACTATCAGACATCGCAATGTACACAGAAGAAACTGAAGTACCATTAAACGAAGTATTCATGAACATTCAAAAAATCTATGATGAAAACCCAGTTGAAGTAGATTATAAGAAAGCTTCTGAAAAAGAATTACACGATTTCATGGCAAAAGCTCTTCCAGAATACGACAGAGAACGCGTTCACAACAGCGATATCAAAAAATTAATTCAATGGTATAACTTGTTATTAAAGAACGGTTTAACCGATTTTGCGGAAAATAGCGAAGAAAAAAGTGAAGAAAATGCGTAATTTTTTTCTCTAAAAATTTGCAAGATTCAAAAACTTGTCATATCTTTGCATCGCAATTGAGAAACAAACACTCTTCCTTAGCTCAGTCGGTTAGAGCATCTGACTGTTAATCAGAGGGTCCTTGGTTCAAGTCCAAGAGGAAGAGCAAACCAGAAAACCTTCAGCAAACGCTGAAGGTTTTTCTTTTTATAGCTACTTTTTCCCAAACTCTTCTAAATAATCTACCTTAAACTTTGTTTTCTAAGTTTTTATTTTTAACTTTGTGAATTAATTTTAATCAAAATCTGCATTTTTATGAAAGGTATCGTATTAGCAGGTGGTTCAGGTACACGTTTATACCCTATCACCAAAAGTATTTCAAAACAAATCATTCCGGTTTACGACAAACCTATGATTTACTACCCTATCTCTATCCTACTTCTAGCAGGAATCAAAGAAATACTTATCATCTCTACTCCACAAGATATTCACCTTTACGAAAACCTACTTGGCGACGGTTCTCAACTAGGTGTACATTTTGAATACGCTATCCAACCTTCACCAGATGGTCTTGCACAAGCATTCCTTATTGGCGAAGAATTTATTGGCAACGACAGCGTAGCAATGGTTCTAGGTGATAACATCTTCTACGGATACACACTTTCAAATATGCTTAAAGAAGCTGCTGAACTTAAAGACGGCGCTACAGTATTTGGTTACTACGTAAACGACCCAGAACGCTACGGTGTAGCAGAATTTGACGAAAATGGTAAAGTTCTTTCACTTGAAGAAAAACCATTAAAACCAAAATCAAATTATGCAGTAACTGGTCTTTATTTCTATGGCAACGACGTGGTAGAAAAAGCAAAATCTCTTAAACCATCTGCACGTGGCGAACTTGAAATCACAGACCTAAACAAACTTTACCTTGCCGAAGGCAAACTAAACGTTAAACAACTAGGTCGCGGCGTGGCATGGTTAGACACCGGCACACACGATAGTCTTCTAGAAGCATCAAACTTCATTGCTACCATCCAAGGTCGTCAAGGTCTTCAAGTAGCATGTCTAGAAGAAATCGTTTATAAATACGGTTACATCACACGCGAACAACTATTAGCCCTAGCAGAACCACTTAAGAAAAACTACTACGGCCAATACCTAATCAAAATTGCAGACGAACCTTTTATATATTAACATGGAAATAATTAAAACAGGCATAGAAGGTTTACTTATTATTAAACCTAAGATTTTCGGAGATAGTCGCGGATATTTCTGTGAGACATACAATAAAAAGCGCTATCAAGACGCAGGTATTATGCAAGAATTTTGCCAAGACAACCTTTCTTGCTCTACATACGGAGTCATTCGTGGACTTCACTACCAACTTCACCCAGAAAGCCAATCAAAACTAGTTTCTGTGGTAGAAGGAAAAGTTTTCGACGTAGCAGTAGATTTACGCAAAGACTCTCCTACCTTCGGTAAATGGCATGGTGTTATCCTAGACGCAGAAAGCAAAACCCAATTCCTTATCCCACAAGGATTTGCACACGGTTTTTCTGTACTAAGCGAAAGAGCAGTCTTTACCTATAAATGCGACAATCTTTACAACCCTTCACTAGAAGGAGGCATCCGTCTAGACGACCCAGATTTAAACATCGACTGGATGATACCTGTAGAAAAACGCATCATTTCAGAAAAAGATACAAAACATCCATTTTTAAAAGATATTATCACAAACTTTTAAATTATGAAAAACATTCTTGTTACAGGAGCCTACGGCCAATTAGGAAACGAAGTTCGCATTTTATCTGCAAACTATCCAGAGTACAACTTTATGTTTACCGATGTTGACAGTTTAGACATCACAGACAAAGACGAGTTAATCGACTTCGTTACAGGCAACGACATTCGTTATATTATAAACTGTGCAGCATACACAGCAGTAGACAAGGCGGAAGACGACGCAGAACTATGTGAAAAAATCAATGCCACAGCAGTGAAAAACCTAGGTCTTGCAGCCGCAGAAGCCGGAGCAGGAATTATTCACGTATCTACAGACTATGTTTTCGATGGCACTTCTTGCCGTCCATACACAGAAGATATGCCTACAAAACCATATTCAGTATATGGCAAAACAAAACTTAAAGGAGAAAAAAACCTTCTAAAAGCTTGCCCAAATGCCATTATTATCCGCACAGCCTGGCTTTATTCTCCATTTGGCAACAACTTCGTTAAAACAATGATCAAACTAGGTTCAGAGAGAGAATCGCTAAACGTTATCTTCGACCAAGTAGGTACTCCTACTTACGCCCTAGACCTAGCAGACGCTATTCTTAAGGCAATGGACCAAACAATAGATACCGACCACGAAAAAGGCGGTGTATACCACTTTAGCAACGAAGGTGTTTGCAGTTGGTACGATTTCACAATCAAAATCCACGAGATTGCAGGCATTAAAACATGCAAAGTAAACCCTATAGAAACCAAAGACTACCCTACCAAGGCTGCACGTCCACACTATAGTGTTTTAAATAAATCAAAAATCAAACAAACCTTTAACATTAGCGTTCCTCATTGGGAAGAGTCTTTAAAAAATTGCATTAAAGAACTTAGCGAGCAAGAATAATGACAGAATACACCTATATATTAAATTCTGCAGACCCTGTTGTATTTTATGGAGTAAACAATTCAAACATTCGTTTACTTAAAGTTCTATTCCCTAAAATCAAAATTATGGCACGTGGCAACACTATTAAAGCCACTGGCGACGAAGTATCACTTGCCGATTTCGACGAAAAGATAGTACTTTTAGAAAAACACGCCACAGAATTTAATGATTTAAACGAAACTGTCATTACCGATATTGTTAAAGGTAAACTTAAAGAAGAAGTAAAACCAAATAACCTTATCCTACACGGACTAAACGGCAAACCTATCACTGCCCGCACAGCAAATCAAGAACAATTGCTTGCCGACTTTGATAAAAACGACCTAATGTTTGCCACAGGTCCTGCAGGCTCAGGTAAAACATACACAGCTATTGCATTGGCTGTGAGAGCATTAAAAAACAAACAAGTAAGAAAAATTATTCTTTCACGCCCTGCTGTAGAAGCAGGAGAAAAACTTGGTTTTCTACCAGGCGACATGAAAGACAAAATTGACCCATATCTACAGCCACTTTACGATGCGCTAGAAGATATGATTCCACCATTTAAACTAAGAGAATATCTAGACACACACGTCATTCAGATTGCCCCTCTTGCTTTTATGCGTGGACGCACACTAAGCGATGCAGTCATCATTTTAGACGAAGCACAAAACACTACTCCTCAACAGATTAAGATGTTCCTTACTCGTTTAGGATTCAACTCTAAAATGATAGTCACCGGCGACATGACACAGATAGACCTACCACCAACACAACAATCTGGTCTTATCCACGCCATGCGCACCCTTAAAAACGTAAAAGGCATCTCATTCATTGAGTTCAACAAAAAAGACATCATCCGCCACAAACTCGTCTCACGCATCGTAGAGGCATACGACAATTTGGAGCAGCGAGAGCAGAACTAAGCTTGCTTAGGCATTGCCGACTGTTGCGATTAAGTGAGCACAAAACAAATTAATTTGTTTTGTCGAACGGTAGCAACTTGGGTGTAACCAATCGCGACAAATTGGTACGGAGCGATAGCGGAGTACAATATTTGGAGCAGCGAGAGCAGAACTAAGTTTGTTTAGACACTTAAATACCGATTAAACCCCACCCGTCAGGGTGGCACAGAGTTGTAACCCCGTCTCAAACGAAGTGCGAGGCGGGGACCAAGAAATAATACAAAAACCAAAATATATGAACGCACTAACATCTACAAACTTTAATTTTAAAGGACAAACAAACGTATATCACGGCAAAGTACGTGACGTTTACAGCATCGGCAACGACATTTTAGTAATGATTGCAACAGACAGAATCTCAGCATTCGACGTTGTACTACCAGAAGGCATTCCATACAAAGGACAAATGCTAAACCAAATCGCAGCAAAATTCCTAGACGCAACAGCAGACATCGTTCCAAACTGGAAACTTGCTACCCCAGACGAAATGGTTACCATCGGTCGTCGTTGCGAAGGTTACCCTGTAGAAATGATTGTTCGTGGTTACCTTTGCGGTAGCGCATGGAGAGCATATAAAAATGGTGTAAGAGAAATCTGCGGTGTAAAAATTCCAGACGGAATGCGCGAAAACCAAAAATTTGAAACACCAATCATCACTCCTACCACCAAAGCAGAAATTGGCAAACACGACGAAGACATTTCTAAAGAAGAAATCATCGCACAAGGTCTAGTTTCAAAAGAAGAATACGAACAACTAGAAAAATACACCCTTGCCCTATTCCAACGCGGTTCTGAAATCGCAGCAAAACGTGGTCTTATCCTAGTTGACACCAAATACGAATTTGGTAAATACAACGGTGAAATCTACCTAATGGACGAAATCCACACACCAGACTCTTCACGTTACTTCTATGCAGAAGGCTACGAAGAACGTTTTGAAAAAGGCGAAGCACAAAAACAACTTTCAAAAGAATTTGTTCGCGAATGGTTAATGGAAAATGGTTTCCAAGGAAAAGAAGGCCAACAAGTTCCAGAAATGACTCCAGAAATAGTAGAAGGCATCACCAATCGCTACATTGAACTATTTGAAAATATCACTGGAGAAAAATTTGAAAAAGCAAACACAGAAGATATTGCAAGTAGAATCGAGAAAAACATTTCAGACTATTTGAAGTAACATTTGTAACAATTATAACTAAAAAGCGACTAAATGTCGCTTTTTTTATTGAAAATCTGAAAATTTATTAAAATTAAAGTGCTATATAAAAGAAATATTTAGTAACTTTGAACGTTTTTAAATAAAAGTTATGACTAAAATAATTGGTTCTATCACACAAGTCATTGGTCCTGTGGTCGATGTTTACTTTGAAAATGGCGGTGAAAACCTACCAAAAATACACGACGCACTAGAAGTCGTTCGTCCAAATGGCCAAAAGTTAATCATTGAGTGTCAGCAACATACAGGCGAAAATACCATTCGTACCATTGCTATGGATTCTACAGATGGTTTGGTACGTGGTATGAAAGTAACACCTAAAGGCACCCCAATTTCTGTGCCTATTGGTGAACAAATCAAAGGTCGTCTTCTAAACGTTACTGGAGACGCTATCGACGGTATGGAAGCACTTTCACGTGCAGAAGAATACCCTATTCACCGCATGCCTCCTGCATACGAAGAATTAGCTACTTCAAAAGAAATTCTATACACAGGTATTAAAGTTATCGACCTTTTAGCACCATATCTAAAAGGTGGTAAAATTGGTCTATTCGGTGGTGCCGGTGTAGGTAAAACCGTGTTAATCATGGAACTTATCAACAACATTGCAAAAGGATACAATGGTTATTCAGTGTTTGCTGGTGTTGGTGAACGTACTCGTGAAGGTAACGACTTACTTCGTGAAATGCTAGAAGCAGGCGTTATCAACTATGGCGAAGAATTTAAAGAAAGCATGGAAAAAGGCGATTGGGACCTTACTAAAGTAGATAAAGATGCTCTAGGAAAATCTCAAGCAACACTTGTATTCGGACAAATGAACGAACCTCCAGGTGCACGTGCTTCAGTGGCGCTTACTGGTCTTACTGTGGCAGAAGCTTTCCGTGACAACAACAAATCAGGCAAAGAAGGCAACGACGTGTTGCTATTCATCGACAATATTTTCCGTTTCACCCAA
The DNA here is from genome assembly GCA_036308065.1 of Paludibacteraceae bacterium. Classification (GTDB taxonomy): domain Bacteria; phylum Bacteroidota; class Bacteroidia; order Bacteroidales; family Paludibacteraceae; genus Enterocola. The sequence continues at coordinate 9,853 of JAXJWL010000232.1, read as the reverse complement.
GCAGGTTCAGAAGTATCAGCGCTTCTAGGACGTATGCCTTCAGCTGTAGGTTACCAACCTACTCTAGCATCTGAAATGGGTCTAATGCAAGAACGTATTACTTCTACAAAAAATGGTTCAATCACCTCTGTACAAGCAATCTACGTACCTGCCGACGACTTAACCGACCCTGCTCCAGCTACCACATTCAGCCACTTAGACGCAACCACCGTGTTGAGCCGTAAGATTGCTGAGCTAGGTATCTATCCAGCGGTGGACCCACTAGACTCTACATCACGCATCCTAGACCCTAACGTTGTAGGTGAAAAACACTACAACACAGCAATGCGAGTTGTTGAACTTCTTCAAAGATACCAATCACTTCAAGATATTATTGCTATTCTTGGTATGGAAGAACTTTCAGACTCAGATAAACTTGTTGTACACCGCGCACGTCGTGTTCAACGTTTCTTATCACAACCATTCCACGTAGCAGAACAATTTACTGGTCTAAAAGGTGTGTTGGTTCCAATCGAAGAAACAATCCGTGGTTTCAACATGATTATGGATGGTGAATGCGACCAATATCCAGAAGCAGCATTCAACCTTGTTGGTTCTATCGATGATGCTATTGCAAAAGGCGAACAATTATTAAAAGAAAGTAATCAATAATGAACGTTTCTATTCTTTCACCGCTTAAAAGTCTATTCCAAGGAGAAGCCACATCAGTCAATCTCCCAGGAAAAGTAGGTGCGTTTACCATTTTGGAAAACCACGCCCCTATCGTTTCTACACTAGACAAAGGCGTAATTACTATTACTAACAAAGAAGAAGTATCTGAGATAGAAATAGTTAGCGGATTTGTAGAAGTTCACGACAATGAAGTTACCATTTGCGTAGAGCAAAAATAAAATGAAAAGTAAAGCATTAATAATCTTCTCTTCACTTGTCATATTGGAACTACTTTTCTATGTAGTACACCAATTTGTTATGAGAGAGCCTTATATAAATGCATATATTCTTATTCCAGTGTTTTTCACACTTACAGAAGGCGCATTTGTAGTTATGTCATCTGTAAAATGGACTGGAAAAATGGTAAATATGTGGTTTTTCATACACAAAGTAAGTAAATTGCTTGCCACAATCTTGCTTATCGCATTAGTTTTATTTGCCATACCAGAAGTAGGAATAGCATTTTTTGTTAGATTATTGATCACATATTTCACATTCTTAATAATAGAAACCATCATAGGTGTACGCGCAACAAAAAAGTAAACACCTTATAAATGGTCTAAACAATAAGATGAAAAAAATTAAATACATATTAATCTGTGTCTTAATGGCATTTTCTGTAAATCTTTTTGCAGAAAACACTGAACATGTAGCAGAAGCACACGAAGAGGCAAACGAAAAATTCGATGCTGGTAGTTTTATTTTTGGCCACATTGGTGACTCATACGAATTTCACATCTCAGAATACAATGGTCACCCTATTTCAGTGCCACTACCTGTAATAGTTTACAGTAGCGAACGTGGTTGGTTCTGTTTCTCATCATCAAAAGTAGCACACGGACACGAATACGAAGGTTGGTTTATTGCAGAAGGCGGTAGCTACGACGGCAAAATCGTAGAACTAAACGCAGCTGGTGAGCAAGTTAAACCATTCGACCTTTCTATTACCAAAAACGTATTTGCTCTATTGCTTTCTTGTATTATTCTTATTGCCATCTTCGTTCCTATGGCAAATAGATACAAGAAAAAACCACTTGGAGTACCTTGTACAAAAGATAATATCCTTGAGTTTGTTATAAATTATGTAGAAGACGACGTTATCAAACCAGCACTTGGCAAGAATTACCTAAAATTCTCACCATATCTGCTTACAGCGTTCTTCTTCATTCTTATAAACAACCTTATGGGACTTATTCCTATTTTCCCATTTGGCGCAAACCTAACTGGTAATATCTCAGTTACCCTTGTATTAGCATTGTTTACATACCTTATTACAAACATATTTGGTACAAAAGAATACTATAAAGAAATTTTCTGGCCAGAAGTTCCAGTATTTCTTAAAGCTCCACTTCCATTAATGCCACTTATCGAGATTATAGGTACACTAACCAAACCTATCGCTCTTATGATTCGTCTTTTTGCAAATATTTTTGCAGGACACATGATTATCTTGGTATTAATGTCACTTATTTTCATATTTGCAGGCCTTATGGGTGTAGCAGTTGGAGCAGGAGTTTCTGTAGTATCAGTAGCATTCTCAGTATTTATGTATTTCCTTGAATTACTTGTAGCATTCATTCAAGCATACGTATTTACCATGCTATCAGCAATATTCATAGGTATGTCACAAGTTGAACATCATCATTAAAATTAGTAATTAGGAATTAGTAATTAGGAATTAGGAATTCTTAATGATTATTGAACTAAAAATAAAAATTAATATTAACACTTAAATATTTTATATTATGTTATTACTTATTCTTCAAGCTGCTTTAGAAGGTGCAGCATTAGCAAAATTTGGCGCAAGTATAGGCGCTGCTATCGCAATTTTAGGTGCTGGTTTAGGCATTGGCCGTATCGGTCAAGCTGCTATGGAAGCTATTTCACGTCAACCAGAAGCTGCTGGTGACATCCGTTCTAGTATGATTATTGCTGCAGCTCTTATCGAAGGTGTAACTCTATTCGCCATCATTATTTGTGCTTTAGCAATTTTATTCTAATAACCTTAATGGAGTTGAATAAGAAGAATACTTTTAATTCAACTCCATATTAAAAACTTAGATTATGAACTTATTCCTCCCAGACGCAGGGCTCGTAGTTTGGATGCTTATAGCATTCTCGCTAGTATTTTTTGTATTAGCTAAATTTGCATGGCCTACTATATTATCTTCAATTAAAGAAAGAGAAGAGCATATAGCAGAGTCACTTAAAAAAGCAGACGAAGCTACTCAAGCATTAGAAGGCCTAGAATTAAAAGGAAAAGAAATCATAGCACAAGCACAAGCACAGCAAATGGCATTGGTAAAAGATACAAAAGCTCTTACCGATAAAATGATTGCTGATGCAAAAATCGAAGCTAAAAAACAAGCAGACCAAATTATCTCAGATGCTCAAGCTAAAATCTTAAAAGATAAAGAAAGCGCTATCTTAGAAATCAGAAAAGAAGTTGCACAATTATCTATTAGCATCGCAGAAAAAGTTCTATTAAAAGAACTTTCAGATAAAAAAGCTCAAAATGCTTATATAGAAACTTTATTAAAAGAAAACAAAAGTCTTTCGTAAAAGATGAACAACGGTAAAATTTCTATACGATATGCTAAGGCTCTACTTTCTAGTGCTAAAGAAGCTAAAGTAGAAGAAAAAGTGTACTCAGAAATGACTACACTAGAGAGTGCTTTTGCACAAATTCAACTACTGAAGCAAGCTATGACAAACCCTACCCTTACAAAAGAAGACAAGATAAAATTACTAAATTCTGTCTTCAACAACAAGGCTAGCAAACTCACCCAAGGCTTTATCACCCTAGTGGTAGAAAATGGTAGAGAAGACTATTTCCACAGAATAGCACTTAGCTTCCAAGAACTGTATAGAAAAGATAAAAATATAGTGGTAACCCACCTTACCACAGCTATAGAATTGGACGAACCACTTAAAAAGAAAATCATCAATTCTGTAGAAGAACAAGAAAATTCTAAGGTAGAACTTAGAACAGAAGTAAATCCAGATATAATAGGTGGTTATATATTGGATATAGATGGAAAGCGTCTAGACGCAAGTATTATTAGACAATTATCAAAACTTTATAAATATGCCGGACATTAAAGCAAGTGAAATCTCAAGCGTGTTGCAAATGCAACTAGACGGGTTTAAAAACAAACTCGAATTTGAGGAAATTGGCAAAGTTCTTCAAGTAAGCGACGGTGTGGCTCGTGTTTTCGGACTAAACCAAGTTCAATCAAACGAACTTGTTGAATTTGAAAATGGAACCATGGGCGTAGTATTAAACCTTGAAGAAGATAATGTGGGTGTGGTACTTTTAGGCCCTACACAAGAAATCAAAGAAGGTTTTACAGTACGCAGAACAGGTCGTATCGCCTCTATTAAAGCAGGTGAAGGCATGTTAGGCCGTGTTATCAATATGCTAGGCGAACCTCTAGATGGCAAAGGTCCTATCCAAGGAGAAACCTTTGAAATGCCACTAGAAAGAAAAGCTCCTGGCGTTATCTTCCGTCAACCAGTAAAAGAACCACTTCAAACAGGTATCAAAGCTATCGACGCCATGATTCCTATTGGTCGTGGACAACGTGAGCTTATTATTGGCGACCGTCAAACAGGTAAAACAGCTATTGCAATAGATACCATTATCAACCAAAAAGAAAACTTCAAAAAAGGAGAACCTATATATTGTATTTATGTAGGTATTGGTCAAAAAGGTTCTACTATTGCCAATCTAGTACAAACACTAGAAGAAAACGGAGCTATGGAATATACCATCGTGGTATCTGCTACAGCATCAGACCCTGCAGCTATGCAATTCTATGCACCATACGCAGGTGTTGCTATCGCAGAATACTTCCGCGACACAGGTCGTCACGCACTTATTATCTACGATGACCTTTCAAAACAAGCTGTAGCATACCGTGAAGTATCGCTTATTCTTCGTCGTCCACCAGGTCGTGAAGCATATCCAGGTGATATTTTCTACCTACACTCACGTCTTCTAGAACGTGCTGCAAAAGTTATCAATAACGACAAAGTTGCAAGTCAAATGAACGACCTACCAGAATCACTTAAAGATAAAGTAAAAGGTGGTGGTTCAATTACTGCCCTACCAATTATTGAAACTCAAGCAGGTGACGTTTCTGCATACATTCCAACCAACGTAATTTCTATTACCGACGGTCAAATTTTCTTGGAATCAAACCTATTCAACTCAGGTATTCGTCCTGCTATCAACGTAGGTATCTCAGTATCTCGTGTAGGTGGTTCTGCGCAAATCAAGTCTATGAAAAAAGTGGCTGGTACACTTAAACTAGACCAAGCACAATACCGCGAACTTGAAGCATTCTCTAAGTTTGGTGCAGAAATCGACGCAGCAACTAAACTTATCCTTGACAAGGGTGCGAAGAACGTAGAAATTCTTAAACAAGGTAGATATTCGCCACTCCCAACAGAGCATCAAGTTGCTATTATCTACTGTGGTACCAAAGGTTTACTTACAGATGTTCCAACAGAAAAAGTTTCTGAATTTGAAAAGAGATTCCTAGATATTCTAGAACTAAAACACAAAGAAACTGTACTTAATCCTCTTAAAGCAGGTGTTATTAATGATGAAATTACAGACATCCTAACAGAAGAGGCAAAACTATTAGCAAATCAATATAAGAACTAATTATGGCTTCTTTAAAAGAAATACGAGCTAGAATAGCATCTGTTAGTTCTACACAAAAACTGACATCTGCTATGAAAATGGTGTCAGCAGCAAAACTTCACAAATCTGAAGAAGCAACACTAAAATTTGTTCCATACAAGAACAAGTTGAGTGATATGCTATCACAATATCTTTCTTCTGTAGATTCAGAAAAGGTAAATATTACACTTGCAGAAAAACGTGAAGTAAAAAGAGTTGCTATCATTTGTATTTCTTCTTGCACAGGATTATGCGGAACATTCAACTCTAATATCAACAAATTATTAGAGAAAACACTTAAAGAATATTCAAATTTACCAGAACAAGATATTCTAATCTACCCTATTGGTAAGAAAATTTCAGACTATGTGAAAAAAACCAATCGCATACCTCAATGTAGCGTAGATGAACTATCTGCAAAACCAACATATGAAGACGCAATAAGTTTTATCTCACCACTTGTAGAAAAATTTCAAAACAAGGAAATAGATAAAATTATATTGCTTTACAATCATCACAAAAATGCAGGAGTTCAAGTCCCTACATCTGAAACATACCTACCACTAGAAACTATAGAAACAAAATCAAATGATAAATCATATCTATACTTTACAGAACCAGATATAGATACATTTATCAATACATTAGTTCCTATGGTTGTTCGCATGAAATTCTATGCTGCAGTTATAGATTCAAACACAGCAGAGCATGGTGCACGTACCACAGCAATGCAAATTGCATCAGACAATGCAAACAAAATGTTGGAAACTATCACACAACAATATAATAGAGCACGTCAAGAGGTTATCACAAACGAACTACTAGATATTGTTGGCGGTGCAGAAGCATTAAGAAATTAAACAAATACTATAATCAATACAGGAAATTGCACATTTTTCAAAAAAATGTGCAATTTTTGTGTTTTATATGAAGAAATATCCTTATCTTTGTACGATAATTAAATTAGAATTACATTATGAAAGTAACTAGACTTTTTGATCTTCTAGATCACTACAAAGAAACATTCCCCGACAAAGAAGTTGCATTATCATGCAAAAGAGAGGGTAAATGGATTAATTATTCAGTAAACCAATATGTAGAACAAGCAAACTACGTAAGTTCTGCATTATTAAAATTAGGTGTTAAGAAAGACGATAAAATAGCAATTATTAGTTCAAATCGCCCAGAATACAATATCTTGGATATGGGTATCATGCAAATTGGTGCAATCACAGTACCTATCTACCCTACTATTAGCGAGGCGGACTACAACTATATTCTAAACCACGCAGAAGTAAAATACGTATTCTCAGAAGGTGAAGAACTACTTAGAAAAATTGAACACATTCTTCCTACAGTTCCTACACTTAAAGGTATTTATACCTTCGTAGACCGTGGTCGTCACCACTATCTTTCTCAATTGTTAGAAGAAGGAAAGAAAAATCTAGACCTAGAAGCCTTAGCAAAAATAAAAAGCGAAGTAACACCAGAAGATGTATGTTGTATCATTTACACATCTGGCACCACAGGTCTTCCAAAAGGCGTTATGCACAGACACCGCAATATTGTTAGCCAAATTATGGCAGCATACCACATTCCTTCAGACAAATGTTATAGAGCATTAAGTTTCCTTCCTATGTGTCACGCATACGAAAAAATGCTTCTATATCTATATCAATATAGAGGAATTTCTATCTACTACGCAGAAAATATGGGTACAATCGTTGATAATATCAAAGAAGTAGACCCAAATATTATGACTTGCGTTCCTCGTCTTCTAGAAAAAATCTTCGATAAACTATATGCTTCTGGTAAAAAATTACCTTACGCACAAAAAGTTATCTATTATTGGGCACTAAACCTAGCACTTAAATATCAAATTGAAGGTAGAAGTGCTGCATACAATGCAAAACTAAAACTTGCAGACAAACTTATCTACAAAAAATGGCGTGAAGCTATCGGTGGCACATGGGATATCGTTATCTCAGGTGGTTCAGCCATCCGTCCTGAAATTGCATCATTCTTCTCTGCTATTGGTATGCCAGTGTTTGAAGGTTACGGTCTTACAGAAACCTCTCCTGTAATTAGTGTGCACAACCGCGAACCAAAAGGTAGAAAAATTGGTACAGTAGGTCGTCCACTAGAAGGTATTGAAGTAAAAGTTAATCCAGAAACTAGCGAACTTCTTTGTCGTGGTCACAATATTATGAAAGGCTACTACAAAGCTCCAGAACTAACAGCAGAAGCTATTGATGCTGACGGCTGGTTCCACACTGGTGACACTGCAAAAATTGATGAAAACGGACATGTTACCATCACAGGACGTATTAAGAGTATCTTCAAAACCTCTATGGGTAAATACATCAACCCATTCCTAATTGAAGAAAAAATGGCTCAATCACCATTCATCGACAATATTATGGTGGTAGGTGAAAACCAAAAATTTGCTGCCGCTATTATTTCTCCAAATGCACAATACCTAAAATCTTGGGCTCAAATTCACAAAATTGAGTTTAAAAACATCGAAGATTTAATTAAAAACTCTGAAGTGATAGCAAGATTTAGAAAAGAAGTAAATAAATACAACGTAGAGTTAGGTGACTACGAAAAAATCAAGAAATTTGACATCGTTCCAGAAGAATGGTCACAAAAGAACGGTCTTCTAACTCCTACTCTAAAAGTGAAACGTAATAAAGCAATGGAATTCTACAAAGAAAACATTGATAAACTATTCGCTTAATAGTATTAACAAACAAAAAAACTGCTAACCCTCACGGATTAGCAGTTTTTTTATGCTCGTATAAATTATTTTGAAAGTTTATTAACTGGAGCAAATTCACCTTTATCATTTCTTTTAAATACTTTATATCCTATTGTTGTGATTAAAATACTAATAATAGGACTTAAGTAACAGAAGAAACAATATGGGAAATATGCAAAAGTAGATACACCTAAAATAGTAGAGTGTGTCATACCACAAGTACTCCAAGGCACAAGAGGTGATGTTACAGTAGCACCATCTTCTAGCGAACGGCTCAACAATCTACTTTCATATCCATTCTTTTCATACACATCTTTAAACAAGTTTGATGTAAGAATAATACTTAAATATTGGTCTGCAGTAGTAACATTCAAGAAAAATCCTGTTGCAACAGTAGTTCCTACTAGTGGACCACGTTTTGTAATCAATCTTCTGCAATAGTCTGTCATCACATCTACAAGACCGCAAGCTTTCATACATGCACCAAAAGTCATAGCACACAAAACCAACCACACTGTATGAAGCATACCTTCCATACCACCAGTAGAAATAAGGTCTGCCAATAATGCATGATCAGATTGCAAAGCAGTAGAACCAAACAATGTAATCATTGCTCCCTTAAACAAATCTTCAGAACCAGCAATTTCAATAATAGCTTCTTGTTGGAAAATAACAGCAACTATTATCGCAGCAATTGTTGATAAGAACAATGTAATAATTGGTGGGAATTTTTTAGCAATCAAAATTGCAGTAAATACAGGAACTAAAAGAAGCCATGGTGAAATTAAGAATCTCTCGTCAAGTTTCATAGCCAATTCTTCAGGAGATACGCCGCCTTCATCTACGTGCAAGAAACCAATCACCGCAAAAATTGTTAAAGTAATTAATAAAGAAGGTACTGTAGTGATTGTCATATATTTAATGTGCTCAAACAGAGGAGTGCCAGAAGAAGATGATGCTACAACAGTTGTATCAGAAAGTGGAGACATTTTATCACCAAAATAAGCACCAGAAATAATAGCACCTGCAACTAAAGCAGCATTGTAGTCGTGTGCTTGACCAATACCAATAAGTGCCACACCCACAGTAGCAATAGTAGTCCAAGAACTACCAATAACTAAAGAAACTACAGCACACAATACACAAGTAGCAAATAAGAAAATAGATGGATGCACAATCTGCAAACCATAATAAATAAGAGTTGGTACTACACCACTTATCATCCACGCACCACCTAGCGCACCAATTATCAATAAAATGATTACTGCAGAAGCAACACCACCAACACTTTCCTTAATAGCAGCCTCGTATTCATCCCAAGGTTTTTTATAAAAAACTGTACCAATAAAAATACATAAAAAAGAAGTAATTAATAATGAAATTTGGCTACCACCCCCTAAAGAATCTACACCAAAAGTCTTAATTGTAAAATAAAGCATCATTACCAAAAAGACAATGATACCTACTGCCACTATAAGTGACGGCTTTTTAGTTTTTGAAGTCATTATAAATTTAATTTTTAAGTTAGCTTCGCAAATTTACTAAAATTTAACTATATACACAAAAAAAAAGAAGCCTGCAACTGTTTGTTGCAAGCTTCTCTGAAAAACGGCAGCTACCTACTCTCCCACAATATGCAGTACCATCGGCGCAATTGGGCTTAACTTCTCTGTTCGGAATGGGAAGAGGTG
>JAXJWL010000231.1:0-28365 GCA_036308065.1 Paludibacteraceae bacterium | reverse complement strand
GCCTATATATTAGGTCCTTCAGACATTGTGCAAGATAGCACTCGCATCTACTCAGAATATGGTTGGTACAACACTATCGAAGACAATGCAAAACTTATAGACAACTCTCACATTAGAGACCTAGAAGGTCGAAGACTAACAGCCGACACCCTTTACTACAACCAAAGAACAGGTGAAGCAGAAGGTTTTAAAAACGTTGCCCTACGCGACTCATCAGAAGCACTTCTACTAAACGGCAACTACGGCATCTACAACGAGAAGACAAACAAAGGCTTTATGACAAAAAAAGCCACCATTATAGACTTCTCTAGCGCAGATAGTATGTTTATTACCTCAGATACCATATTCTACGACGCCTCTGAAGAAGACAACACTCAACTCAAGGCATACTACAATGTACAATCTTGGCATAAAGACGTACAATCTCTATGCGACTCACTATACTACAACTCAAAAGACTCTATCGCCCAAATGTTTGGAGCGCCTATCCTATGGAATGAAAATAACCAAATCACAGGCGAGTCTATAAAAATGTACACCAAAAATGAAACCATAGACAAAGTAGATATTATTGGCAGTGCATTCATATACTCAAAAGAAGACACTCTTGCCATAAACCAAGTCTCTGGCAAAGTGATTACAGCATACCTTACCGATGGCAAACTCACAAAAGCAGACGTAAGTGGCAATGCTCTTTCTGTGTATTTTGTAGAAGAAGAAAGAGACAGCACACAAGTAGATGCGCCAAAAGAATATGTAGGTATAAACAGAGCAGAAAGTAGCGAACTATACCTATATTTCGGTGAGAAAAACCAAATTAAGAAGATTGTGATGACACCTGCGTCAAATGGTGTTATGTATACTCCAGACAAGATAAATCAAAACAATGTTACTCGTCTTGGTGGCTACGCAGACTACGAATATATGCGTCCAAAAGACCAAAACGACATCTACAATATCAAAAACAAAAAAGCCTTAGAAGATGCCATTGAGGCAAATTCTAAGACTTCTAAGAGAAGACGCAAAGACTATTAAGGTTGTAAGTCTTGTATTTTATTTATACTTTTATCTATCAAGTCTTGAGGCACTTCGTAGTTTGTTAGACCTCCGTGCAGATATTTCTCATAAGACATCATATCAATAAGACCATGTCCAGAAAGTTGGAATAAGATTACTTTCTCTTCTCCACTCTCTTTTGCTTTAAGCGCTTCACGAATAGCCACTGCAATAGCGTGAGTAGATTCTGGAGCCGGAATAATGCCTTCTGCTTGAGCAAATAAGATACCAGCCTTGAATGTTTCATCTTGATGCACATCTTGAGCCTCGATATAACCATCTTTTCTCAATTGACTAACAACATTACCAGCACCGTGATATCTCAGACCACCAGCATGAATACTAGCAGGTTCAAAGTCGTGACCTAAAGTATACATAGGAATAAGTGGAGTATAACCTTCGGTATCACCATAGTCATAACTAAATACACCACGTGTAAGTTTAGGACATGAAGCAGGTTCTGCTGCAATAAGTCTTATTTCTTTGCCGTCTGTTAGTTTATGACGTAGGAATGGGAATGTAATACCACAGAAGTTTGAACCACCACCAAAGCAAGCGATTACTACATCTGGATAATCTCCAGCAATTTCCATTTGTTTTTCAGCCTCTAGACCAGAAATTGATTGGTGAATTGCCACTTGATGAAGCACGCTACCAAGGCTATAGTGTGTGTGTTCGTCTTTTAGAGCCTCTTCTACAGCTTCTGAAATAGCCATACCTAAGCTACCTGCAGTACCTGGAAACTCTTCACGCATTTTTCTACCAATCTCGGTCACATCACTTGGAGAAGCATATACTTTTGCACCGTAAGTATTCATCACTGCCTTACGATATGGTTTTTGTTCGTAAGAACATCTCACCATAAACACTCTTAAGTCTAGACCAAAGTGTTTACAAGCAATACTAAGTGAACTACCCCATTGACCTGCACCTGTTTCAGTGGTCAAGTGCTTAATACCTTCTATCTTATTGTAATAAGCTTGAGGAATAGCTGAGTTCAATTTGTGAGAACCCACTGGAGAAACACTTTCATTTTTGAAATAAATCTTAGCAGGAGTATCCAATGCTTTTTCAAGACCAGAAGCTCTTACTAGTGGAGTTGGACGATAAATGCGATACAAATCACGCACTTCATCTGGAATTTCTATCCAGCGCTCTGTTGAAAATTCTTGTTTAATCAACTCTTTAGCAAAAATAGGTTCCAAGTCTGCCTCTGTAAGTATCTCCTTTGTCTTAGGATTTCTATAAGGCATTGGTTTTGTTTTCATATCTGCCACGATATTATACCATGAAGTTGGCATCTCGTTTTCTGGCAATACGATTTTCTTAGTTGTTTTCATATTATTTGTTTTTTTATTTTGTTATACATTAAATAGACATTGGCCAAGTGACTATTTATTCTTGGTCTAAACGACCAAAAAAAACCGTAGGTGGAGTTCCTACGGCTATATATCACTATACAATAAGAAGCATCCACCTTAAATTAATTAAGGCGCCACCACCATTGCATATTGTTAACCATGTTCTTCATAACGGTGACAAAGTTATATAAAAAAAAATAAAGTTCCAACAAAGTTGGAACTTTATTTTAAGTACGTTTGAGTATCTTAAGCATTAGCTGTTTGTTCAACTGCTAATTTACCTCTGTAATAACCACATTCGCAACATACTGTGTGAGCAATGTTTAAAGCACCACAGTTAGAGCAAGCTACCAATGTTGGAGCTACAGCTACGTCGTGAGTTCTACGTTTAGCTGTTCTGGTTTTTGATTGTCTTCGTTTAGGATGTGCCATCTCTTTTTATATTTTAGTTATTATTATTTATCAGTTTTTTCAATCCTTCCCATCTAGGATCTATTTCATCTTTTTCTCTAGTTGGAGAGTATTTCTCTAAAAGCTCTTCCATTTGTTCATTGCATTCACCATCTTCGTGAACTGGTTGAATAGGAATATTTAGACCAATAAACTCATATAAGTACCATGCCATATCAATTACCCCTTCACTTTCTGGAATAATTACTAGTTCATCTGTTTCGGCTGTCTTATCTTCACCAAATCTCACTACCAAATGTTCTTCAGTATAAATAGGTAAAGTAAGTTCATCCAAACATCTTTGGCATGTAACCACTATTTCGCCATCTATCTCTATATCAATCTCAAATGCATCAACAGTTTTCTTTACAGAAACATAAGCATCAAGGTCTCCTGAGATGATTTCTTCTTGGTCAATACTCTTAAAGAACTCCTCGTCTAAATGATATTCATAATCCACTAGATGCTCTTCTAGGTCCTTTAATGGAATTATAAATTTGCCTTCTAGACTCATATCTTTACAAAATTGAGCACAAAGATAGTAATTTTTAATTTAATACATACAATTTTTTACTATCTTTTTTCATTTTTTCTTTAATTCTATAGTAAAAGTGGTCCCTTTATCTATCTGAGAATGTTTAACATAGATTTTTCCGCCATGATATTCCTTTATAATTCTCTTAGATAAAGAGAGTCCCAACCCCCATCCTCTTTTCTTTGTAGTGAATCCCATATTAAACACTTTAGACATGCTAGACTTAGACATTCCCTTGCCTGTATCGGTCACATCTATCACTACCATACTAGGTGTATCATGCATTTCTACCATAATAGTACCACGTCCCTCCATGGCATCTACAGCATTTTTACACAAATTTTCAATCACCCATTCAAACAATGGAATATTGAGCATTGCAAAAGACTCTTGTGGCAAATTGGCATTTATTTGCACCTGTTTAGAGATTCTATTTCTCATATAGTTCAACACCTGAGTCACCACTTCGCTCACATTCACTATCTCAAGGTCTACTCGAGAACCCACCTGCGAAAAACGTTCCACTATTGTTTTGAGCCTTAAAATATCTTTATCCAATTCAGGAATAAGATTATCCTCAGGGTAATTCATTTTCAACACCTCAGACCAAGCCATAAGAGAAGATATAGGAGTGCCAAGTTGGTGTGCTGTTTCCTTAAAAAGTCCCACCCAAAGTCTATTTTGTTCAGATTGTTTAATAGTGAGCATCAACACCACCACACACAACAAAAACACTATTATCACAGCGAGTATCACCTGTGGCACATATCTCAACAGTTTCAAGGTATTTGAATCATTATAACAGATTAGTTGCACAGACTCCGACGGCAATTCAATAACAATAGGATGATACTTTGAAGCAAATTCCTTTGCCATTTCTTTCAATTGTTCGTCAGAAAATGCCTCTTCTTGCAGGTTTCTATAACTCAAAACATTGTATGTAGAATCTGTTAAAATCACTGGGATAGTAGTATTTGCCCCTATCACACTTCTTAAAAAAGAAATATCTTCGTTTATATCCGCCGAAGAAATCTCGCGAGTAGCCTCCGCCCAAAGTTCTACCTTAGACTTCTCTTCTTCCTCCAATACATACACCAATCTACTCGACAAGGCATAGAAACTCACAGCAATAAGTATTGCCACGCCCACCAAAATATACTTCAGCGTATCTTTCTTATCGTAAATAGAAAATTTCATTATCTATATTTCTTTTCGTCCAAGTCTAGTAAAATACTCTTGTAACTATTATAACGCGATTGTGCTATCTTTTGCTGCTGCAAAGCCTCTAAAACCGCACAATTTGGTTCATTTACATGCTTACAATCGTCAAATCTACAATTTAAAGCATATTTAGCAATATCAGGGAAAAACTTACTTATCTCTGCAGCTTCCATATCGATAATGCCAAATCCCTTTATACCCGGAGAGTCAATCACCTTTCCACCAGCAATATCAAACACCTCAGAATAAGTAGTGGTATGCATACCTGTTTGATGCTGACGCGACACATCGCCCACCTTAAGCGACAAAGAAGGCTCTAGCATATTCAGTAGCGACGACTTACCTACACCAGAGTTTCCAGAAAATAAACTTAACTTGGCATTAAGCATAGTTTTCACTTCTTCCACACCTTCACCTGTAACCGTAGAAGAAAACACTACTTTATAGCCCAAGTTTGTCTCATAAAGTGCTTTTATTGCACCAGCAAGCGCCATTTCATCCTCATCAAGAATATCCACCTTGTTTAAAACAATCACCACAGGAATATGATAAGCATTTGCAGTAAGAAGAAACCTATCAATAAACTCAAAAGGAGTTTCAGGTTTCTTTATTGTAACCACCAAAAATACTTGGTCTATATTAGCTGCCAAAATATGAGATTCCTTTGACAGATTTGAAGACTTTCTTATAATGTAATTCTTTCTTGGCTCAATAGCAACAATGCTTTCACCATCTACCTGTACCATATCACCCACCACCACAGGATTTGTAGAACGAATTCCCTTCAAACGAAAACGTCCACGCAAATTGGTTTCCACCAAAGAACCATCCTCTAGTTGAACCAAAAATAAACTTCCTGTATTTTTTATAACTAACCCTCTAGACATAAATTAAAAAGCCTCCGTTGCTGTTATATAAAACTTAAATTCACCATAGTTGTTGCCTGCGAAATCCACTCTTAGATTTACCCTCGCGTCATTGATTCTGCATCTTATACCAGCACCATAACCAATCTTTGGTTTCACTATGCTTGGATTGTAAATATCAAACACATCACCCACAGAGCAGAACACCACAGCCTTCAAACGCCACCAAATAGGAATACGATACTCGACCTGACACTCAAACATTGAGTTATCAATAAACTTTCTCTCCCTAATACCCCTAATATTGTCACTACCACCCACGGTAGGCAACATTTGAAAAGGCATCTCATTACCTAGTGCAGTTTCAAACTTCACTTGCCAAGCAAACACCTGCCCTAGCCAAGTAGGCACATATTGTCTATAATCCAACTTCAAAGAAGTCATATTAAAACTACTTCCTAAAGCCTTATTATAGGTCCTAGCAGAAAACTTCAAAAAATTGCTAAACTTCTGAGGATAAAAAGCATTATCCCTAGTATCGTACATAAACTGAGCACCTATACCTAGCATAAAATAGTCGTCCCAACCGGCACTGCCATATCTCTGCTTGTAACCCTCCAAATTTGCGGCCAAAGCATCATTATATTTTGCCATTCTTTCCCCACGAAGACTCAAAAACACACCAGCAGAAATATCATTATTAAAATTATAAAATGGCTCAATATCTATGTCAAAAATCTGAGAAGTGTAAATATTAGCATTACTTTCATCTACTCCAACCAAATTATTAATATCATTTGAAATACCATAATAATGCTCCACATAATGTCTAAGTTGCACTCTACCAGTCAAATAAACCTTATCATCTGCCAAATAGAAACGAGGATTAAGAATTATCTTCACCTGATTGAGCAAAGTATAAAAAGCACTACCAGAAATACTACTTATCTTGTCTAACGACTTAGATTTCAGATAATAACCACCATTTATACCAAGTCCTAGACTCGTTTCTTCTTGGTAAAAACCAGCAGGCACCAAAAACCAACTTCTTGGCACAGCATAATGTGAAGAAACGCTATCCGTATTCTCCTTTGCAAATACAGATAGCGTTGTTATTAAAATCAATATTAATGTAATTAGCTTTTTAAGCATCACACAGTCATTATTTCTTTTTCTTTAAGCGCCACTTTCTCATCAATTTCCTTAATAAATCTATCGTGTGCTTTTTGTACGTTTGCTTCAGCATCTTTTTCAGCATCTTCAGGAAGACCATCTTTAATAGCTTTCTTTAGTTGGTCGATAGCATCACGACGAGCATTACGAACACTAATTTTAGCATCTTCACCTTCTTGTTTAGCTTGTTTTACCAATGCTTTACGACGATCCTCAGTAAGAGGAGGTATGCAAAGACGAATAATTTCACCATTGTTTTCTGGAGTAATACCCACTTCAGAAGCCATAATAGCACGTTCAATTTCGCGAATCATTGCCTTTTCCCATGGTTGAATAGCAATAGTACGAGCATCTGGAGTAGTAATAGAAGCCACACCAGAAAGTGGAGTCATAGAACCATAATATTCTACTCTCACAGCATCTAAAATACGTGCGTTAGCTTTACCAGCACGAATACGTGCCAAAGAGTCATCTAAGAATAATACCGCAGCTTCCATTTTTTCAGAAGCATCAGCAAGATTTTGTTTTACGTCTATCATAAAAAATTGTAAATTATAATGTAACAAGTGTACCTATCTTTTCACCACTAAGCACCTTTTTTAGGTTGCCATAAACATCCATATTGAACACATAAATAGGAAGTTTATTTTCCTTGCACATAGTAGTAGCAGTAAGGTCCATCACTTTTAATCCTTTATTGTAAATATCGTCAAAAGAGATTTCATCAAATTTTGTTGCAGTAGGGTCTTTCTCTGGGTCTGCAGTATAAATACCATCCACACGAGTACCTTTTAGCATCACATCTGCCTTAAGTTCAATACCACGAAGAGAAGAACCTGTATCTGTAGTAAAGAATGGATTTCCAGTACCAGCAGAAAGAATTACTACCTTACCCTCTTCCAAACATTGAATAGCCTTGTCGCTGCTATAATATTCGCCAATAGGCTCCATTCTTATGGCAGTTAGGACTTTATTTTTCACGCCAAGAGCAGTAAGAGCAGAGCTAAGCGCTAGAGAGTTAATCACTGTAGCAAGCATACCCATTTGGTCACCTTTTACACGGTCAAAGCCTTTAGACGCACCGCTCAAGCCACGGAAAATATTTCCACCACCTATCACGATAGCCACTTGCACTCCCATTTCAGAAGCCTCTTTTATCTGCTGAGCATAGTCTCCTAGGCGTTTAGAATCAATACCATAACCTTGTTCGCCCATCAAAGACTCACCACTAAGTTTTAACAAAATTCTCTTAAATTCCATAATTTCTTTATATAGGTTGCAACATTTGGAGCAGCGAGAGCAGAACTAAGTTTACTTAAGTTTTGCCGAGTCGCGACAAATGTCGCACTGAATTTATTCAGTGCAAATATACTAAATATATCTTTAAAAATCAACAATTAAAAAGTATAACGAATATTTGCAGATACAGTCCAATCAAAATATTGATAAGAATATAAGGTTGCCGAATACAATTCACCATTATCCCAATGTTCTTTCACCAAAGCATTATAAGCATCACGCTCAGCCTTATCACGTCCCATAAATAGCATACCATACCCTGGACGCACATCCAACCCAATTGTTATAGGAGCATTCTTCAATACCACTTCCACTCCCACCAATGCATTCACAGCAAACTTACCCAAGTCATCATCCAGACTCCCATTTATTACCTCTTCTTCTATCTCTATTTCCTCAGACACAAGTCCACTTTTATTTATATGAAATAAAGCACCAGAAGAAACTGTAGGACTATTAATTATCTGCGAATAACCCACTGATATACCACCACCAAGAGTAAAAGCAATGTTGCACTCCTGCTTTTCTGCAAGTACCTTGTGCCACATAAAATTTGGAGACACCTGTAAAGTCCACAAACTTCCACAAACCCTATATTTCTCCTTCCAACCATCCAATTCACTTCCATCAAATTTTATCACCACAGCAGAACGTGAAAGTTCACCAGTAGTAGCCATCACGCCAACCCCTAAGTCTGCCTGAAAAGCAAGACTCTCTGCAAGAAGCACCTTGTAGCTCAAACCACTAAAACTACCTGCCACAAGCCCCAAACTATGTTTATAATCGCGTCCACACAACACACCTGCTGCCATTAGAACCATTGCAACCAATACAAATAATCTTTTCATAACAATATATCTTTATTTTTTTACAAGTGTCAATACTGAAATTTCTGGACGCATGCCAAGGCGGAATGCAAGACCTACATAACCTACCCCGCGCGATACAAAAAGATACCTTCCATCTTGCTCATAAAGTCCATCCCATTCGTCGTACAAATATTGAGCTGGCGAAAATTTAAAATCAGCTATTTCAATACCCATTTGCGCAGCATGAGTATGTCCAGAAAATGTCATTAATACATTTTTATAGTCTAAAACCTTGGTTTTCCAAGTAGAAGGGTCGTGAGAAAGAAGAAGAACTGGTTTATCCTCTACACCAAGTAGCGACGCATCCATATCACCATAACAAGGGAATGGCTCTTCGCCGCAGTTTTCCATACCTGCAATTACCAATGTATCTTCACCACTTGCAAGCACCCTATTTTCGTTTAAAAGCAAATCAAAATCAAAGTTTCTATAGATATTTTTTACAGCTTCTAGATTGTCTATACTATCTTGCGCGCTATCCCACTTGTAATACTTTCCATAATCGTGATTACCAAGCACAGCATACTTACCTATATTTGCAGTAAAACCATTAAGCGCACCTTCAGTTCCCTCTGCTTCACTCGCATCTATGTTTATCAAATCTCCAGTGAGCATTACAATATCTGGATTGTAAGAATTTGAAATTTCTATTATACCTTTAAAGTACTCCCTCACACCATCAATATTTCCTATATGCGCATCTGTAATTTGCACTATTTTAAGTCCATCAAAAGCACTAGGTAGTCCATCTACAGCCACGCTTATTTCTCTCACTTGCACATCTTTTCTATCCACTATCCCTCTCACCAACAACATTGCTATCACAGCAGCAAACGCAGCCCCGAATATAGAAATCCAACGTAATGTTTTACCCTTTTTATCTCTAAAATACAAGTAAATGACCTTACATAGCATATAAACATTTAGAGGTAAAAAGAACAATATCATGCCTATGTTAAAAAAACAAACAAACATCATATCAAGTCTTACCCAGCCAGTAAGCGAACACAGATAATATGAAATAAACATAGTTGGTATCACAGTAAGTACTACCTTAATCAATTTTGAAAAAGAGGCAGACTTACATTCACGACTTACGCCCAAAGAGAAAAGAATAACCGGACCGTATGATAAAAACAGGAAGAATAAAAAGAAAAGTACAAATCTCATAAAACACTAAAAATAATGAACAAATAATATACACCGCAGATTAAACTATATCGTCTAAATAAAAGACAATACACTCCCAATCAAAGAGCAGGCTTATATTGCGACCAATAAATACAAAAAAATGGACGAGTGTTTCTCGCCCATTTTTCTTTATCTGGAATAAAATTATTCTGCAGATTCTGCTTGTGCTTCTTCAACTGGAGCAGCTTCAACAACTGCAGCAGCTTTTTTAGAAGAACGACGTGTTCTTGTTTTCTTTTTAGAAGCATCTTTAAGTAGGTTTTCATTGTAGTCAACTAGCTCAATGAAGCACATTTGAGCAGCGTCACCTAAACGGAAACCAGTTTTAAGAATACGTGTGTAACCACCTGGACGATCACCAATGCGTTGAGCGATTTCACCGAATAGTAGACTAACAGCTTCTTTGTTTTGAAGTTGAGAGAATACCATACGACGTGAGTTTGTGGTATCTTCTTTAGCTTTAGTGATGATAGGTTCTACAAATTTGCGTAATGCTTTAGCTTTTGCTAAAGTGGTA
This sequence comes from Paludibacteraceae bacterium, assembly GCA_036308065.1. Taxonomy (GTDB): domain Bacteria; phylum Bacteroidota; class Bacteroidia; order Bacteroidales; family Paludibacteraceae; genus Enterocola. The sequence goes on along the minus strand of JAXJWL010000231.1, from coordinate 17,827 downwards.
GTGATTTTCTTATGTTGGATAAGAGATACTGCCATATTAGATAACATTGCGTCTCTGTGAGCAGTTTTTCTACCTAAGTGATTGAATTTTTTATTGTGTCTCATCGTTATTACTCTTTATCTAATTTATATTTTGAAATATCCATGCCGAAAGATAGATTTAAACTTTCAAGTTTTTCGTCTAGTTCGACTAAAGATTTTTTACCAAAGTTACGGAACTTCAACAAATCATTACGATTGAATGATACAAGTTCAGCTAGAGTTTCTACTTCTGCAGATTTTAAGCAGTTCAATGCACGTACTGAAAGGTCTAAATCAGTTAATTTAGTTTTCAATAACTGACGCATGTGAAGTGCATCTTCATCGAAGTCTTCTTCTCCATCTAAGTTGTCTAAGTCAATTGTAATTTTTTCGTCAGAGAACAACATAAAGTGGTGAATCAAAATTTTAGCAGCTTCTTTTAAAGCTTCTTTTGGATGAATAGAACCATCGGTATCAATTTCGATAGTTAACTTTTCATAGTCAGTTTTTTGTTCAACACGGAAGTTCTCAGAAGCATACTTCACGTTAACTATTGGAGTATAGATTGAATCAATTGGAATTACGTCCACTGCTTGATTTGCTTGTCTGTTTTCTTCAGCAGGAACATAACCACGACCCTTATTAATAGTTAATTCCATACGAACGCGAGTTGTAGGCTCTAAAGTACAGATTAATAAATCTGGATTTAAAACTTCAAAATTCTTCAACTGCTTTCCTATATTACCAGCTTTAAATGTGGTTGTATCTGTTATGTCAATAACTACAGTTTCTGTGTCTGCGCCCTCGATGATTTGTTTGAAACGCACTTGTTTAAGTGCTAGAATAATGTTAGTTACATCTTCTGTTACACCAGGGATAGTTGCAAACTCATGTTCTACACCATCTATTTTAATAGAGGTGATAGCAAAGCCTTCTAATGATGAAAGCAAAATGCGGCGAAGAGCATTACCGATAGTAACACCAAAGCCTGGTTCCAATGGACGGAATTCAAATTTTCCGTGGAACGCATTTGCTTCAAGCATGATGACTTGCTCTGGTTTTTGAAATGGTAATAAAGGCATAATTCAAAATTAATTTTTAGAGTAAAGTTCGACGATTAATTGTTCCTTGATGTTTTCAGGAATGTCAGCTCTTTCTGGTAAGTGTAAGAATTTACCTGCCATAGCTGCTGAATCGAATTCTATCCAAGCATATTTACTGTGGTTGAAGCCGCTTAGTGAGTCTGCGATAACTTCTAAAGATTTAGATTTTTCGCGTACAGCAACTACGTCACCAGCTTTAACTTGGAATGAAGGAATATTAACCACTTGACCGTTTACTACAATGTGTTTGTGACTTACAAGCTGACGAGCTGCAGCACGTGTGCGAGCAAATCCTAAACGGAATACTACGTTGTCTAAACGAGATTCAAGAAGTTGTAGTAGGATTTCACCTGTAATACCTTTAGCACGAGAAGCCTTGTCAAACAAGTTAGAGAATTGTTTTTCTAAAACACCGTAGGTATATTTTGCTTTTTGTTTTTCTTTTAACTGAATACCATATTCAGAAGTTTTTCTCTTGCGAGAGTTACCGTGTTGGCCTGGAGCATAATTTTTCTTAGACAACACTTTATCAGCTCCGAAAATAGGTTCACCAAATTTACGAGCTATTCTTGATTTAGGTCCAATATATCTTGCCATTTTCTTTAAATTTAATGTTGTAAATTAATATTATACTCTTCTTCTTTTTGGAGGACGACAACCATTGTGTGGTAGTGGAGTAACGTCTACGATTTCTGTTACTTCGATACCAGCACCGTGGATAGTTCTGATAGCAGATTCACGTCCGTTACCTGGACCTTTAACATATGCTTTAACTTTACGTAAACCAAGATCGTATGCTACTTTAGCACAATCTTGTGCAGCCATTTGTGCTGCGTATGGGGTGTTCTTTTTAGAACCACGGAATCCCATTTTACCAGCTGATGACCAAGAAATTACTTGACCTTCTGCATTGGTAATAGTTACAATGATATTGTTGAAAGACGAATAAACGTGTGCTTGACCTGTTCCGTCTATTTTCACTACTCTTTTTTTGGTAGCAGCAGTTTTCTTTGCCATGTTTTCTTACTTTTTAACGGATTTGACAAATTAATTATTTAGTTGCTTTTTTCTTGTTAGCAACAGTTTTCTTTTTACCCTTACGAGTACGAGCGTTGTTTTTAGTACTTTGACCACGTAATGGTAGACCAATACGGTGACGAATACCACGATAGCAACCTATGTCCATCAAGCGTTTGATGTTAAGTTGTACTTCAGAGCGTAAATCGCCCTCTACTTTGAACTCTGCACCAATGATATCACGGATTTTAGATGCTTGATCATCTGTCCAGTCTTTTACCTTGATGTCTTTGTCAATTCCAGCTTGAGCTAATATTTTATTAGCACTGCTTCTTCCTATTCCGTAGATATAGGTTAAACCTATTTCACCTCTCTTATTTTGAGGTAAATCTACTCCTGCAATTCTTATAGCCATAAACTATTTATAAATATTTAAAAAATTAACCTTGACGTTGTTTTTCTTTAGGATTCTTTTTGTTGATTACATAAAGACGTCCTTTTCTTCTAACGATTTGACATTCGTCTGAACGTTTTTTGATTGATGCTTTGACTTTCATGCTATATATTTTTTAATTATTTGTATCTGAATGAAATACGTCCCTTTGTTAAATCGTATGGAGACATTTCCACTTTTACTTTATCCCCAGGTAAAATACGAATATAGTGCATACGCATTTTTCCAGAGATATGAGCGGTAATTTCGTGACCGTTCTCTAATTCTACACGGAACATTGCATTAGAAAGAGCTTCTACAATTGTTCCATCTTGTTCAATCGCTGCTTGTTTTGCCATTACTTTGAATTTAAAACTTCTTCTATATAATCGAATGTTGATAATATCTCAGCTTTACCTTTACGAACAGCAATAGTGTGTTCAAAGTGAGCAGAAGGTTTTCTATCACTTGTACGGATAGTCCAACCATCTTTTTCCTGAAACACACCTCTACCTCCCATATTTATCATAGGTTCGATAGCTATTACCATACCTTCTTTCAGTAGTACACCCTGACCTTTTTTACCAAAATTAGGCACTTCTGGATCCTCATGAAGGTTTCTACCAACCCCATGACCCACAAGTGTACGTACGACAGAAAACCCTGCTTTTTGGCAGTGTTGTTGTATAGCATAACCGATATCACCTATGCGATTTCCGTGTTGCGCCGAATCAATCCCCAAAGATAGTGATTCTTTTGTAATTTCAAGCAATTTTTTAACATTTTCGTTAACTTTACCTACACAAAATGTATAAGCAGAGTCTCCGTAGTAACCATTTTGTAACACTCCGCAATCCACAGACACTATATCACCCTCTTTAAGAGCGTAGTTTGAAGGGATGCCATGAACTACTTGGTCATTGACTGAAATACATAAAGTATTTGGGAATCCGCCGTAACCTAAGAAACCAGGGACAGCACCGTTAGAACGGATAAAATCTTCAGCTATTTTGTCAAGCTCCAGAGTGGTAATACCCACTCTGATATGCTTAGCCACTTCAGCTAAAGTTTTACCCACTAACTGATTGCTTGCTCTTAATAGAGCTATTTCTTCTGGCGTCTTAAGATAAATCATATTCTATTAATATGCAGCTAAAGAGCCGTGTCTTCCTTTAATTTTACCGCTTTCCATTAAGCCGTCATAGTGACGCATCAACAAATGACTCTCTATTTGTTGTAGAGTATCTAATACTACACCCACCATAATTAGTAGTGATGTACCACCAAAGAATTGAGCGAATGAAGTGCTAATACCCACCAACCCTGCGAAAGCAGGCATAATGGCAACAATACCTAAGAAGATAGAACCTGGCAATGTAATACGTGACATTACTGAGTCTAGGAACTCTGCAGTCTTTTTACCTGGTTTAACACCTGGGATGAAACCATTATTCAATTTCAAATGTTCAGCCATTTGAGTTGGGTTGATTGTTACCGCTGTATAGAAATATGTAAATGCAATGATTAATATGAAGAACACAAGGTTATACCAAAAACCATTTACATCCATCATTGCTAAAGCAAAGTTGCTTACTTCACCATCTGCTGTGAATAAACCTGCAACTGAAGCAGGAATAAACATAATAGCTTGAGCGAAGATGATAGGCATAACACCTGCAGCGTTCACCTTTAATGGAATAAATTGATAAACACCACCATATTGTCTGTTACCTATTACTTGTTTAGCATATTGTACTGGGATTCTACGTGTTCCTTGTACTAGAAGGATAGAACCACATATTACTAATAGCAATAAAACTAACTCAGCTAAGAACATCACTAAACCACCTGTAGCATCAGTTAAACGTGAACTAAATTCACCAACTAAAGCTTGAGGAAGACGAGCGATGATACCAACAAGGATGATAAATGAAACACCATTGCCAATACCTTTCTCTGTGATTCTTTCGCCTAACCAAAGTACAAACATACTACCCGCTGCTAGAATCACGATAGAAGAGAACATAAAGAATGCTCCTTCTGGAACTACAGATCCTAATTGCATACGTAGGTTAGCTAAATATGCTGCACCTTGTACAATTAAAACTACAACTGTTAAGTAACGAGTGATTTGGTTTAGTTTATTACGACCACTTTCACCGTCTTGTTGTAGTTTTCTAAAATAAGGAATAGCCATACCCAACAATTGCACTACGATAGATGCTGTAATATAAGGCATGATACCAAGTGCAAAAATAGAGGCATTTGAGAATGCACCCCCAGAGAACATATCTAACAACATCATTAGACCACCTTCTGTTTGTTGAGTAAGGTTTGCTAGTTGAGTTGTATCTATGCCAGGAAGTGCCACAAATGACCCAAATCTATATATCACAACCAAAAGGAATGTGATAGCTAGACGAGAGCGTAACTCCTCTATTTTGAAAATGTTTTGTATGGTTTGAATGAATCTTTTCATACAAATTTTTAGATTATAATGTTACTGCAGAACCACCTGCTTTTTCAATAGCTTCAATAGCAGCTTTAGAGAAAGCGTGAGCAGACACTTCTACTTTTGCAGTTAATTCACCTTTAGCAAGAATTTTAACTAAACGTTTAGAAGAAACAAATCCTGCTTCTACTAAATCTGCTACAGAGATTTTAGTTAAATTTTTAGCATCAGCTAATTCTTGTAAAGTAGATAAACCGATTGCTTTGTACTCTACACGATTAATATTTTTGAAGCCAAATTTAGGCAAACGACGTTGCATAGGCATTTGACCACCTTCAAAACCAATCTTTCTTGAGTAACCAGAACGTGATTTAGCACCTTTGTGACCACGGGTAGAAGTACCACCTAAGCCAGAGCCTGGACCACGACCAATTCTTTTACGTGTTTTTACAGAACCTTCTGCAGGTTTCAAATTACTTAAATTCATTTTTCTTTTATTTTAAGCGTTAATAAAAAGAATTATTCTACAACTTGAACTAGGTGTTTAACTTTGCGCACCATACCCAAAATTTGAGGAGTTGCTTCTTTTTCTACCACTGCATTCAATTTTCTCAAGCCTAGCGCATCTAAAGTAAGTTTTTGATCTTTAGGAGCTGAAATACGGCTCTTAACTTGTTTAATTTTTATTGTTGCCATAGTCGTATTTATTTACCTGTGAATACTTTTTCTAATGAAACACCACGATTTTGAGCCACAGTGTAAGCATCTCTTAATTCAGATAAAGCTTTGATAGTAGCTTTAACTAAGTTATGAGGGTTAGAAGAACCTTTAGACTTAGCTAACACGTCAGTAATACCAACGCTTTCAAGAACAGCACGCATCGCACCACCAGCTTTAACACCGGTACCAGTTGTTGCAGGTTTAATGAAAACTTCTGAACCACTGAAACGAGCAGATTGTTCGTGAGGGATAGTTCCTTTTAATACAGGAACTTTGATTAGGTTCTTTTTAGCCATTTCTACGCCTTTAGCGATGGCAGTGGTTACTTCACCAGCTTTGCCTAGACCCCAACCTACTAAGCCATCTTCGTTACCTACAACAACGATAGCTGCAAATGTAAAGGTACGGCCACCTTTTGTAACCTTAGTAACACGGTTAATTGCTACTAATCTATCTTTTAACTCACTTTCGTTTGTTAATCTAACTGTATTGTTTTTTCCTGCCATAATACTTAGAATTTAAGTCCTGCGTTACGAGCGGCTTCCGCCAATTCTTTAACTCTACCGTGATATAGGAAACCGTTACGGTCGAATACCACAGTTTCGATACCAGCTGCAATAGCTTTCTTAGCGATTAATTCACCAACTTTTGCAGATTTTTCAGATTTGGTCATTTTTTCTTTGATTGCTAAAGATGATTCAGCAACTAAAGTTTTACCACCGTTTGCTGCGGTATCGTCTATAATTTGCACGTAGATCTGGCTGTTGCTTTTGAACACTGACATACGTGGCTTTTCGGCTGTTCCAGAGATTTTTCCGCGAACACCAGCCTTAATTTTCAATCTTCTTGCTATTTTGTCAATCATGATTCTACGTTTTTAATTATTTAGCACCAGCAGATTTGCCAGCTTTTCTACGAATATATTCACCAACGAACTTAATACCTTTACCTTTGTAAGGTTCTGGTTTACGGAATGAACGAATCTTAGCGCAAACTTGACCTAAAAGTTGTTTGTCACAGCTTTCTAGGATAACGATTGGGTTTTGGTTTCTTTCACTCTTAGTTTCAACCTTAACTTCAGCAGGTAATTTTAGGTAGATAGCGTGAGTATAACCTAAAGAGAATTCAATTACTTGACCTTGGTTTGAAACACGGTAACCTACACCTACAAGTTCTAATGTTTTTTTGTAACCTTCAGACACACCTATAACCATGTTGTTTACTAACACGCGGTATAGGCCGTGCATAGCTTTAGATTGTTTTTCGTCGTTAGGACGAGTTAGAACTACTTCGTTACCATTAACTTCTACGTTGATGATAGGATTAACTACTTGTTTTAGTTCTCCCTTTGGACCTTTTACGACTACTTCGTTTCCAGCACCTACAGTAACTGTAACACCTGCTGGTATATTGATAGGTAATTTTCCAATTCTTGACATTTCTTTTTCCTCCTATTAATAAACGTAACACAATACTTCACCGCCAACATTTAGTTCGCGAGCTTCTTTATCTGTCATTACACCTTTAGAGGTAGAAATGATTGCAATACCCAAACCGTTTAATACACGTGGGAGATCTTTATGGCTTGCATATTTACGCAAACCTGGAGTAGAAACACGCACCAATTTCTTGATGGCATTTACTTTGTTAGCTTTGTCATATTTCAAAGCTATTTTAATGGTACCTTGAGGACCATCTTCTTCGAACTTATAATTCAAGATATAACCTTGTTCAAACAAGATCTTGGTAAGTTCTTTCTTCAAATTTGACGCAGGCACTTCAACCACTTTGTGACCAGCCTGAATTGCGTTACGTAAACGCGTCAAATAATCTGCGATTGGATCTGTCATAAAATTATAAATTAAATTAATCAGGACTACCCTGACAATATTTAGTTAATAAATCGTTTTGTTAATTATTACCAGCTTGCTTTTTTAACGCCTGGGATTAAACCTTTAGAAGCCATTTCACGGAATTGAATACGTGAAATACCGAATAAACGAATATATCCTTTTGGACGGCCAGTTAATTTGCAACGGTTGTGTAATCTTACCGGAGATGCATTTTTAGGAATGCTTTGTAAAGCTTCATAATTACCTTCTGCTTTGTATTGTTCACGTTTAGCAGCATATTTGGCAACTAATTTTGCTCTTTTCACCTCACGGGCTTTCATTGATTCTTTTGCCATATTCCGTATTATTTTTTAAATGGTAAACCAAATGCTTTCAATAATGCAAATGCTTCTTCGTCAGTTTTAGCAGAAGTTACGAATGTAATGTTCATACCCATGATTTTAGAAACTGCATCAATGTTGATTTCTGGGAAAATAATTTGCTCTTGGATACCGAAGGTATAGTTACCACGACCGTCCATTTTGCTATTAATTCCTTTGAAGTCACGAATACGAGGTAGAGCCACGCGTACTAATTTTTCTAGGAATTCGTACATTTGGTTACGACGTAGTGTTACAGATACGCCAATAGGCATTTTTTTACGCAATTTGAAGTTAGAAATATCCTTTTTAGAATATGTTGCAACTGCTTTTTGACCAGAAATTGCTGTCATTTCGTTGATAGCGATTTCAATGATTTTTTTATCAGCTACAGCTTGACCTAAACCTTGGTTTAGAACGATTTTTTCTAACACAGGAATTTGCATTGTTGATTTATAACCAAACTCCTTCATTAAAGCTGGAGCTATACGCTCTGCATATTCTTTCTTTAAACTAGCGGTATTCATTATTTAATTTCCTCCCCTGTAGTTTTAGCGTAACGTACTAATTTACCATCTACTAATTTACGACCAACACGAGTAGGTTTGTTGTTTTTGTCTACTGGGTTTAGGTTAGAAATATGAATAGATGCTTCTTTCTTCACGATGCCACCTTGTGGACTTTTTGCATTAGGCTTGGTGTGTTTAGCAACCATATTTACACCTTCTACGATAGCACGTTGTTTTTCAACTTGTACTTCTAAAACGCGAGCAACTTGACCTTTGTCTTTACCAGCGTTTACGTAAACGGTGTCACCTTTTTTAATGTGTAATTTTGCCATTCTCTATCAAATTTACTTAATTAAAGAACTTCTGGTGCTAATGAAACAATCTTCATGTTAGTTGCACGTAATTCTCTCGCAACTGGTCCGAAGATACGGCTACCTCTCATTTCGCCTGCGCCGTTTAACAATACACATGCATTGTCATCGAAGCGAATATAAGAACCGTCAGCACGTCTAATTTCTTTTTTGGTACGTACTACTACTGCTTTTGAAACAGCACCTTTTTTTGTATCACTTGAAGGGATTACCGATTTAACTGCTACAACAATTATGTCCCCTACTGTGGCATAGCGCTTGCCGGTACCACCTAGTACACGAATGCAAAGCACTTCTTTTGCGCCACTGTTGTCAGCTACGGTAAGTCTTGATTCTTGTTGTATCATACTTATTTAGCTTTTTCAATTATTTCTACTAATCTCCATCTTTTAAGTTTGCTTAAAGGACGAGTTTCCATTATTCTTACCGTATCGCCAATACCACATTCGTTGTTTTCGTCGTGAGCGTGGTATTTTTTAGTTTTATTTACGAATTTACCGTAAATTGGATGTTTTTCTTTCCATTTAACTGCAACGGTGATGGTTTTATCCATCTTGTTACTCGATACGATGCCTTGTCTTTCTTTTCTTAGATTTCTCATATCAGACTGCATTTATTATTTGTTTATTTCTCTTTTACGTAGCTCGGTTTCGATGCGAGCGATAGTTTTACGTGATTCACGAATTTTGCCAGGGTTTTCTAGCGGAGAAATAGCATGGCTCAACTTCATTTTTGATAAAGACGCCTTTTCTGCTTCTAGTCTTTCTATAAGCTCTTTGTCTAATAATTTTGTAATTTCTGCTGTTTTCATACTATTTACGCGTTTTCAGATTCAAAATCGTAATCTCTTCTTACAACAAATTTTGTTGTGATTGGAAGTTTTTGAGCAGCTAGACGTAACGCTTCTTTTGCGATAGCGAATGGAACGCCTTCTACTTCAAATAACATACGTCCTGGTGTAACAGGAGCTACGTAGCCTTCTGGGTTACCTTTACCTTTACCCATACGCACGTCAGCTGGTTTTTTTGTGATAGGTTTGTCTGGGAAAATACGAACCCATACTTGACCTTGACGTTGCATATATCTGGTAACCGCGATACGAGCAGCCTCGATTTGACGGCCAGTGATCCATTTAGGTTGTAAAGCTTTTATCCCGAAAGATCCAAAGGCCAATTGGTTACCACGACCGGCATTGCCTTTCATAGTACCTTTCTGAGGTCTTCTGAACTTAGTCTTCTTTGGTTGTAACATAATTTCTTTGAATTAACAGTTTATTTTTTTCTCTTTTTAAAGCCCTTGCCTTGGTTGAAACCAGCACCGTGGTTTTCTTTAGCAGCAGCATATTGTGGAGTAAGGTCTTTTTTACCGTAAATTTCACCACGGCAGATCCAAACCTTAATACCAATAAGACCTACTTTTGTAAGAGCTTCGCATTGTGCATAGTCGATGTCTGCGCGGAATGTGTGAAGAGGAGTTCTTCCTTCTTTATACATTTCTGAACGAGCCATTTCAGCACCATTTAAACGACCAGATACTTGAACTTTGATACCTTCTGCTCCAGCACGCATTGTTGAAGAAATTGCGTTTTTCACAGCACGACGGTAAGCAAATTTACCTTCGATTTGACGAGCGATTTGGTTACCAACGATTTCAGCGTCTAATTCTGGTTTCTTAATTTCAAAGATGTTAATTTGTACGTCTTTATCGGTGATTTTCTTTAACTCTTCTTTAAGTTTATCAACTTCTTGACCGCCTTTACCAATGATCATACCTGGACGAGAGGTGCAAACGGTGATAGTTGTTAACTTAAGTGTACGTTCTATGATAATACGAGATACGTTAGCTTTTGCTAAACGAGCATTCAAATATTTTCTGATTTTTGAATCCTCTAAGATAGTATCACCATAATCGTTACGGTTGATCCAGTTAGAGTCCCAACCTTTAATGATTCCTAGACGGTTTGCAATTGGATTTACTTTTTGTCCCATAATACTATCAATTATTTAGCATCGTTATTGTTCATACTATCAACACATATTGTAACGTGGTTTGAACGTTTACGGATACGATAGCCACGACCTTGTGGAGCTGGACGTAAGCGTTTTAATGTTCTACCTGCGTCTACGAATACAGCACTTACGAATAAGTTACCGTCTTCTGCTTTTTGCTGAGTTTTTTGTTCCCAGTTTGCAATTGCTGAACGAAGAAGTTTTTCTAAACGACCAGCTGCTTCCTTAGTAGAAAATTTCAGCATACCAAGCGCTTTGTGTACTTCTACACCTCTAATCATGTCAGCGACTAAACGCATTTTACGAGGTGATGTAGGCACATCATTTAACTTGGCAAAGTAAACAGACTTTCTAGCCTCTTTACGATTGTCTGATGATTGTCTTTTTCTAACACCCATATCTAATTATTTTATTTTCTGTTACCACTGTGGCCTTTGAAAGTTCTAGTTGGAGCGAATTCACCAAGTTTGTGGCCTACCATGTTTTCTGTAACATAAACTGGAATAAATTTGTTTCCATTGTGTACAGCGATAGTGTGACCAACGAAGTCTGGAGAAATCATAGAAGCTCTTGACCAAGTTTTGACTACTGATTTTTTATTTGCCTCATTCATTGCGATAACTTTCTTTTCAAGTTTTACGCAGATGAAAGGTCCTTTTTTTAATGAACGACTCATGTTACTTCTCTTAAATTATCAAATTACTTTTTCTTTCTCTCGATAATGTATCTGCTTGAAGCTTTTTTAGGAGCACGTGTCTTATAGCCTTTAGCTAGTAAGCCTTTACGTGATCTTGGGTGACCACCAGATTGACGGCCTTCACCACCACCCATTGGGTGATCCACTGGGTTCATTACTACACCACGGTTGTGTGGACGACGTCCGAACCAGCGTGAGCGACCAGCTTTACCAGATTGTTCAAGAGCGTGATCTGAATTACCTACAGCACCGATGGTTGCTTTGCAAGTGCAAAGAATCATACGTGTTTCGCCTGAAGGTAATTTGATAATAGCATATTTGCCTTCGCGAGAGGTTAACTGAGCGAAAGTACCTGCAGAACGAACTAAAGCAGCTCCTTGACCAGGTCTTAACTCAATGTTGTGGATAACAGTACCTAATGGGATGTTTTGAAGTGGAAGTGAGTTACCTACTTCAGGAGCAGCTTCTGCACCAGAAAGAAGTACTTGACCAACTTCTAGACCATTAGGAGCAAGAATATAACGTTTTTCGCCGTCTGCGTAGAACAATAGGGCGATACGAGCAGAACGGTTTGGATCGTACTCGATAGTTTTAACGGTTGCAGGGATACCGTCTTTTTCTCGCTTGAAATCAATTACTCTGAATTTTCTCTTGTGTCCGCCACCTAGATAGCGCATGGTCATTTTACCTGCGTTGTTACGACCACCTGTTGATTTTTTACCAACTACAAGAGATTTCTCTGGAGCACTTGCAGTAATTGTGTCAAATGTTCCAATAATCTTGTGTCTCTGACCCGGTGTTGTCGGGTTGAATTTACGTACAGCCATTTCGTTTTATTAAATGTTGCTATAAAAATCGATTAAATCTCCTTCTTTAAGTGTAACTACTGCTTTTTTGTAATCAGAAGTTGCACCTTTGATGATGCCAGCTTTTGTGTAGCGAGTTTTGTTTTTACCGCGTACAATTGAAGTGTTGACATCTACTACAGTCACGTTATAAGCAGCTTCTACAGCTTTTTTGATCTGTATTTTGTTAGCATCCTTATTAACTTTGAAAGAATAACGATTAAGTTTTTCTGTAAGTAAGGTTGCCTTTTCTGTAACGATAGGTTTAATTATGATACTCATTACTTATTTCCTCCTTAAGCGTTAAATGATGCTGTTAAATCTGCTACTGCTTTTTCGGTTAACACCATGTATTTTGCATCAAGGATGCTGTAGGTATTAACGTCTGCTGAAACCATAACGTTAGCTTTTGCTAAGTTACGAGCTGACAAATATACGTTTTTATTTGCTTCTGATAAAACTAAAAGTGATTTTTTATCGTCACATTTTAAGTTTTTAAGCATTGCAACGTAATTTTTTGTCTTTGGAGCTTCAAAATTGAAGTCTTCAACGATAACTAGAGCATTTTCTCTAACTTTATATGAAAGCGCAGATTTACGTGCTAATTGTTTAACTTTTTTGTTTAGTTTAAAGTTGTAATCACGTGGCACTGGACCAAATATGCGACCACCACCTACACGAACAGGTGATTTGATATCACCAGGGCGAGCACCGCCACCACCTTTTTGACGACCTAACTTACGTGTACTACCAGCTACTTCGCTTCTTTGTTTAGATTTGTGAGTACCTTGGCGATTGTTAGCCATGTATTGTTTCACATCTAAGTAAATAGCGTGATCGTTAGGCTCAATTCCGAAGATAGATTCATCTAATGAAATCTTCTTGCCGGTGTCTTTTCCTTCGATGTTATATATACTTAGTTCCATTATTTATTTACTATTACGATTGAACCTTTTGCTCCTGGTACTGAACCTTTGATTAAGATAAGGTTATTTTCAGGAATCAATTTTAAAATCTCAAGGTTTTCAACGGTAACGCGTGCATTGCCTGTTTGGCCTGCCATACGCATTCCTTTAAACACTTTTGCTGGGTAAGAACAAGCACCGATAGAACCTGGAGCTCTTAAACGGTTATGTTGACCGTGAGTAGATTGACCTACACCACCGAAACCATGACGTTTAACAACACCTTGGAAACCTTTACCTTTAGAGGTGCCGATTACGTCTACCCAAGAGGTATCAGCGAACATATCTACGGTGATAACGTCACCTACTTTGATGTCGCCTTCAAATCCTTTGAACTCAACCAAGTGGCGTTGTGGAGCTACACCTACTTTCTTGAAAAGACCTGCTTCAGCTTTGTTTGTGTGTTTTTCTGATTTTTCAGAGAAACCTAATTGGATAGCTTCATAACCGTCTTTTTCAAGGGTTTTGATTTGGGTAACAACACAAGGACCAGCTTCGATAACAGTGCATGGTACATTTTTACCATCAGCACTGAAAACGGATGTCATTCCGATTTTTTTTCCTATTAATCCTGGCATTTCAATGTATTATTAAATGATTTGTAAAATATAAATTACGCTTTGATTTCAACTTGTACACCACTTGGTAATTCTAATTTCATTAGAGCGTCAATGGTTTTAGAAGTTGAGTTGTGGATGTCAATAAGACGTTTGTAAGAGAACAATTGGAATTGTTCACGAGATTTCTTATTAACGAAAGTTGAACGGTTTACAGTGAAATAACGTTTGTGAGTTGGTAATGGAATTGGACCGCTTACAACTGCACCTGTTGCTTTTACTGTTTTAACGATTTTATCAGCAGATTTGTCTACTAAATTGTAATCGTAAGATCTAAGTTTGATTCTAATTTTTGGTGTCATTTTAATTATTTTTTTAAGAGAGAGGGTTAAGAATCATTTACTAACCCTCTACTCGGTTATTTTATTATAATAAGTCTACTCTACCTTTTGCTTCAGTTAATACTGCTTTTGCGATTTGTGTAGAAACCTCAGCGTAGTGAGAGAATTCCATAGAAGAGGTTGCACGACCTGATGTGATAGTACGTAAAGCTGTTACGTAACCGAACATTTCTGCTAGAGGTACTTTAGCTTTTACTACACGTGCACCAGAACGGCTGGTTTCCATTCCTTCTACTTGACCACGACGTTTGTTTAAGTCACCGATAACATCACCCATGTTTTCTTCTGGAGTAACAACTTCCACTTTCATGATAGGTTCTAGAAGAACTGGTTTAGCTTTAGCGCAAGCGTTTTTGAATGCTATTTGTGCACAAATTTCGTATGATAATTGGTCAGAGTCCACTGGGTGATAAGAACCGTCCACTACTACAACTTTAAGGCGGTTAACTGGGTAACCTGCTAGCACACCATTACGCATAGCTGCTGTGAAACCTTTTTGGATAGAAGGGATGAATTCTTTAGGAATGTTACCACCTTTTACTTCGTCGATGAATTGAAGTTCGCCTTGGAAATCTTCGTCAGCTGGACCAACTTTAAGTACCATATCAGCGAATTTACCACGACCACCTGATTGTTTTTTGTAAACTTCACGGATGTCAACTGTGTTGGTGATAGCTTCTTTGTAAGATACTTGTGGACGACCTTGGTTACATTCTACTTTGAACTCACGTTTTAGACGGTCGATAATGATTTCAAGGTGAAGCTCACCCATACCGCTGATGATAGTTTGACCTGATTGTTCGTCAGTTTTAACTGTGAATGTTGGGTCTTCTTCAGCTAGTTTTGCAAGACCATTACCTAATTTGTCTAAGTCTTTTTGTGTTTTTGGTTCGATAGCGATACCGATAACTGGATCTGGGAAGTCGATAGACTCAAGAGTCATTGGCATATCTTCGCTACATAGTGTGTCACCTGTACGGATATCTTTGAAACCTACGCCTGCACCTATATCACCTGCTGAAATAGTTTCAACTGGGTTTTGTTTGTTTGAGTGCATTTGGAAGATACGTGAGATACGTTCTTTTTTGCCAGAACGAGAGTTCCATACGTATGAACCTGCGTCGATTTTACCTGAATAAACACGGAAGAAACATAGACGACCTACATATGGGTCAGTAGCGATTTTGAATGCTAACGCACAAAGTGGTTCGTCTTCGTTTGGATGACGTACGATTTGTTCGTTTTCATCATCTGCTGCGTGACCGATGATTTCTTCTGTATCCATTGGTGATGGAAGGTAAGCACAAACTGAGTCAAGCATTGTTTGTACACCTTTGTTTTTGAATGAAGAACCACAAATCATTGGAGTCATAGACATGCTTAGAGTACCTTTACGGATAGCACGTTTGATTTCGTCTTCTGTGATTGTTTCTGGATCTTCGAAATATTTTTCCATTAACTCGTCGTCAAACTCAGCAACTGCGTCTAACATTTTAGCACGCCATTCTTCTGCTTCTGCTTGTAAGTCTGCTGGAATTTCTTCAACTGAATAGTCAGCACCCATAGTTTCGTTGTTCCAAACGATAGCTTTCATTTTAACTAGGTCAACTACTCCTTTGAAAGTTTCTTCTGCACCGATAGGAATTTGGATTGCAACTGGGTTTGCACCTAGAACTTCTTTTACTTGACGAACTACGTCGAAGAAGTCTGCACCTGAACGGTCCATTTTGTTTACGTAACCGATACGTGGAACGCTATATTTGTCAGCTTGACGCCAAACTGTTTCTGATTGTGGTTCTACACCACCTACAGCACAGAATGCAGCCACAGCACCGTCAAGAATACGTAGTGAACGTTCTACTTCTACTGTAAAGTCAACGTGCCCTGGGGTGTCAATCAAGTTGATTTTGTATTTGTTTTCTTTATAGTTCCAGAATGTGGTAGTAGCAGCTGATGTAATAGTAATACCACGTTCTTGTTCTTGTTCCATCCAGTCCATTGTAGCTGCACCGTCGTGTACCTCACCGATTTTGTGTGTTAAACCGGTATAGAATAGGATACGTTCTGATGTGGTTGTTTTACCAGCATCGATGTGCGCCATAATACCAATGTTTCTGGTGTATTTTAAATCTGCTTTTGCCATTTTTCTCTGTCTTTAAAAATTAGAAACGGAAGTGAGCGAATGCACGGTTTGCTTCTGCCATTTTGTGCATATCTTCTTTACGTTTGTAAGCAGCACCTTGCATATTATAAGCGTCAACGATTTCAGCTGCTAGTTTATCAGCCATAGTTTTACCGCCTCTTTTACGAGAGTACTGGATTAAGTTTTTCATTGAAATAGATTCTTTACGTTCTGGACGTATTTCTGTAGGAACTTGGAAAGTAGCACCACCGATACGACGAGATTTAACCTCAACTTGTGGAGTGATGTTTTCTAGAGCTTTTTTCCAAATTTCAAGAGCTGGCTTGTCTTCATTAGCCATTTTGCCTTTAACGACTTCTAAGGCAGAGTAGAAAATAGTATAGGCGATAGTTTTTTTACCATCATACATTAGGTGGTTAACAAATTTACTAACCATAACATCGCCGAAAATAGGATCTGGTAATACGACCCTTTTCTTTGGTTTAGCTTTTCTCATTGTTTTTAAATTTTTCCGTTTTGGGTTGCCTTTCGTCTTCAACTAGTTCCGCTGAACTAATTTACTCAACCTAGTCCTCATGGGACTCAAACCAAAACAGTATTAATAACTGTTATTCTTTAATTATTTTTTCTTGCCTTTTGCAGCAACTGGAGCTTGACCTGGCTTAGGACGTTTAGCACCATATTTTGAACGACGTTGTGTACGGCTAGCTACACCTGCGGTATCTAAAGTACCACGAACTACGTGATAACGTACACCTGGAAGGTCTTTAACACGACCACCACGAATCATTACGATAGAGTGTTCTTGTAGGTTGTGTCCTTCTCCTGGAATGTAAGAGTTAACCTCTTTTTGGTTAGTTAAACGAACACGTGCCACTTTACGTAATGCCGAATTTGGTTTTTTAGGAGTTGTTGTGTAAACCCTTACACAAACACCACGACGTTGAGGACATGCATCCAATGCAGGAGCAGTACTCTTTTCTGTCAAGGCTGTTCTTCCTTTTCTTACTAATTGTTGAATAGTAGGCATTGTTTAAAAGTTTAGTTAAATGTTTGTATTATAATTATTTTTGTACTTTTCACACTTTTGGGTTGCAAAGGTACGCAAATAATTTTAAACTACAAACAAAATCACTAATATTTTTTGCTAAATAATTGATTTTTTATTGTTTAGCAAAAATTTCACAATTGTTGAACTCCTAACCCCAAACTACTAACTCATTACGCTTCCCCTTTGAAGTCCCAATTTGAAATTGGCATAGACTTTCTGTTTTCTGGTAATACTATTTCTCCAAATTGTTGTTCGTATTTTTCAATATTTTGTTGAAGCGCATACATAAGTCTCTTTGCATGTTCGGCATTCATTATTACTC
>JAXJWL010000230.1:0-4494 GCA_036308065.1 Paludibacteraceae bacterium | reverse complement strand
TTTTGAGACACAGCTATTTCGCGCACTTGCGACTTCATTAAATGCCCAATTGGAAACATCAAACGAGACACTTGCGAGTATGTAATTTGTGCAAGGAAGTCTGTTTGGTCTTTCACAGGGTCTAAGGCAGTGCCTAAATAGTGTTTGCCGTTTTCAAAATATGTTTGAGCATAGTGACCTGTGGCAATTTTATCAAATTCGTAGCCATACTTATCTATGAAACTACCAAATTTGATAAGTCTGTTGCACATAACGTCAGGGTTTGGAGTAAGTCCATTTCTCACGGTACGAATAACATATTCCACCACATTGTCCCAGTATTCTTTTTGGAGTGAGACAGTCTCCATTTTTAGCCCATATTTTTTGGCTACAAATGAAGTGATTTCTATATCTTCCTCTGCAGTGCAACCCATATAACCATTTTCATCTTCCATACCAATGCGTATGTAGAAAATGGTTGGGTCGTACCCCATTTCTTTAAGTTGGTGTACTACAACAGAGCTATCCACTCCTCCAGATACTAGTGCTGCTATATTCATTTAAAAATTGTTTTTAGAAAAATTTTCTTTTAGATTCTTCTGTTGGTTCCATAGATTTAGAACCTTGCATTTTTGAGAACATTTCTTTTTCTTCAGAACTTAATCTTTCTGGAATATAAACACCGATATTTACAAGTAAATCGCCGCGTCCATATCCATTTAGGCTTGGTACACCTTTATTTCTTAAGCGAAGAACTTCACCAGGCTGTGTGCCAGGTTTAATCTTAATCTTCACTTTGCCTTCAAGTGTTGGGATAACCACTTCGTCGCCCAAAACAGCCACTGTAAGTGGAAGCATTAGGTTGTAGATAAGGTCATCGTTGTTTCTTATAAGGTCTTTGTGTTCTTCAACTTCTACTATAATGTAAAGGTCGCCA
Organism: Paludibacteraceae bacterium; assembly: GCA_036308065.1. Lineage (GTDB taxonomy): Bacteria > Bacteroidota > Bacteroidia > Bacteroidales > Paludibacteraceae > Enterocola. The sequence goes on along the minus strand of JAXJWL010000230.1, from coordinate 3,578 downwards.
CTTACACCGCCTTGTGGAGCAGCATTGCCGTAACCTTTCATTGCAAGTTGTGCACCATCGTAGATACCAGCAGGTATATTGATAGAAACCACTTCTGATGATGTTTCAAGACCTTCGCCACCACATTTGTGACATTTTTTCTTGATTACTTTACCAGTACCGTGACATGCGCTACAGGTGGTTTGAGTTTGCATTGGACCAAAGAAAGATTGAGTAGTTCTCACTACACGACCAGTACCTCCACAAACGCTACAAGTTTCTAAATCTGAAGGATTTTCTGCACCAGTACCATTACAATGACTACAAGTAACCTTTTTATTTAGTTTAATTTTCTTTTCTACACCTGTGGCTGCTTCTTCAAGAGTGATTTTTACTCTCACTCTTAGGTTTGTGCCACGAGGAGTACCACCTCTAGAACCACCACGACCACCAAAGTGACCGCCAAAAATATCTCCAAAATGTTCGAAGATATCGTCCATATTCATAGAGAAGCCGCCTCCACCGAAGCCTCCAAAGCCGCCATAGCCTCCGCCACCACCGGCACCAGAGAATGCTGCATGACCAAATTGGTCGTAGCGTTGACGTTTTTGTTCATCACTCAAAACATCGTATGCTTCGGCTGCTTCTTTGAATTTTTCTTCAGCTTCTTTATCGCCCGGATTTTTATCTGGGTGATATTGTATAGCTTTCTTTCTATATGCTTTTTTTATTTCGTCGGCTGTGGCAGATTTACTCACACCAAGCACTTCGTAATAATCTCTCTTTTCCATGATATATATTATTCTGCCACTACTACCTTAGAGAATCTAATCACCTTGTCGTGGAACATATATCCCTTTTGGGTACAGTCTATAATTTTACCTTTAAGTTCTGGTGATGGTGCTGGGAATAGAGAAATAGCTTCGTGAAAATCTGTATTAAATTCAGCATCTTTTGTTTCTATTTCTTTTACACCATTACTATTTAAGAAACTTGTAAACTTATTGTGAATTAAAACTATACCTTCTTTGATAGGTGAATCTTCTTCTGGAAGGTGTTGAATAGCACGTTCAAAATCATCAATAATTGGTAGCAAGTTGATGAAAACTTGTTCGCCACCATATTTAATTAAGTCGGCACGTTCTTTTATAGTTTTTCTTTTATAGTTTTCAAAGTCTGCCATCAAACGAAGATGTTTGTCGTTCATTTCCAATATTTTATCGGCAAGTGAACTTTCTGCAGTTGCATCTTCAGATTGTTCAGAAGCCTCAGTAGAAGCCTCATTTGCTGCAGTGTTTTCAACTGTTTCTTCGTTTAAAATCTCTTCTTTTTCCTCGTTTTCTTTTTTCATCTTATCTACGTCTTTGTTGTTTTTTCATTTCTTCGCGTTGTCTAGCCAATTGCTCTTTTTGCATTTTTTCTAAACGTTCCATAAAGCCAGATTTCTTTTTAGGTTTAGCTTGATAAGAGTTTAGTTTGGCTAATATTTTTTGGTCATTGATTGACACACGGAAAATAAATGTTTGAAGCAGTGTCAATAGTGTTGATACCAAATAGTAATATGTAAGACCACAAGCATAGTCGTTGAAGAAGAATAGGAACATAATTGGCATTAAGTACATCATCCACTTCATTGCTGGCATTTGTTGGCTGCTAGCACCTTGTGCGTCTGTTGAAATTTTAGTTGAGATAATGTTGGCAATAGCCATAAGCAAACAGAACAAGCTTATATGGTTTCCATAATAGCTAGAAATGAATGGAATATATACATCCCAGCTAAAAATAGAATCGTATGAAGAAAGGTCATCAGCCCATAAGAATCCTTGTTGTCTTAGTTCTATAGCCACAGGGAAGAACACGAACAATGCAAATAGAATTGGCATTTGAAGAAGCATTGGAAGACAACCACCCATTGGGCTCACTCCCACTTTTCTATAAAGTGCCATTGTTGCTTGTTGGCGTTCCATTGGTTTATCTTCTGGAATTCTCTTATTTATTTCTTCGATTTGTGGGCGAAGAACACGCATTTTAGCAGTTGACATATAAGATTTATAGGTCAATGGCAGGATTAGAAGTTTAATAATAAGAGTAAGTAAGAAAATAATTAAACCATAATTTGTTATAAATGAACCTAATAGGTTGAAGATTGGAATTACAAGATATTTGTTTACCCAACCAAAAATACCCCAACCTAGTGGAACTAGTTCTTCAAGGTCTAGTCTGTCTTCTGATTTTTTTACACCATCATCATATGCTTGTAAATCTTGATATGAGTTTGGTCCAAAATAGAATTTTAAGTTTGTAGGCTGTGCACCACTTGCATCGTAGTTGAATGAAAGTTGTGTTTTACAGTCTTTTAGGTAATTAACAGGCTCACTAATATTAGATTCTACCTCTACATTTGTGAAGTAATCTTCTGCAATTAAAACACTAGAGAAGAATTGGTCTTTACAAGCCACCCATTTTACTTTACCGATAAGTTTTTCTGCATCAGAACCATTTTCGCTCAAACATTCTACTTCATCATCGTAGTATTTATAATAAAGTGCAGAATAGCGTCCTTCAAATTTTTTACTACGTTCTTGTTGACGCATGTTTAAGTTCCATGTCATATCCACAGTGTTCATACGTGGAGATAGCACGTTGTTCATGCCTTTTGACTGAATGCTGTAGTTTACCATAAAACCATCTAAGCTATAAACTTGGCTTAGAGTCTCACCTGTTTCTAGTGTAATGCTCATAGCTAAAGTGCTATCATTAAGCATTGTAGGGGTGAAATATAGGTTTGAAGATTCTACAACACGGTTGTTTGCAGTAACCAAGGTGAAATATTGCTCAGCGTCTTGTTCGTCAAACAAGATAAGGGCGTTTTTGTCGTAGTTCTTATAGTTTTTAAGTTCTACTTCTGTGATATTACCACCTTTTGTATTAAGGGTAAGTTTTAGTTCTTCATTTTCTATCACTACTTTTTTGTTCTCACCTTGAGAAAAAGGAGTAAATACACCATAATCAAATGCTTGATTTGCTTTTGCTGAGTCTTGTTGCATTATGGTTTGTTGGAACAAAATTTCTTGTTCCATTGCTTTTTGTGCTTGAACAGCAGCGATAGAATCGTTGTACGCTTGTTGTTTAGCTAACTCCTCTTCCGAAGGTCTTGATAGCCATGAAAAACCTACTAGTATGGCTAAAATAAGGGCAAATCCTATAATCGTGTTTTTGTCCATGTTAATTTTTTAGTGTTTATTTCTGAATTGATGCTTTAATAAAGTTTACAAACAGTGGGTGTGGTTTTTCTACAGAACTTCTGTATTCTGGTAAGAATTGTGTACCAACATACCATTTGTGTTCTGGAAGTTCTATAATTTCTACAAGACCCATCTCTGGATTTATACCTGCAAATTTCATACCAGCTTTTTCAAACTGTTCTTTGTAAGCATTGTTAAACTCGTTTTTGTGGTTGTGACGTTCAGAAATAAGTGTTGTTCCGTATGCTTCTGCAGATTTGGTTCCTTCTGCTAGTTCGCATTCGTAAGCACCTAAACGCATAGCACCTTCTACATCGTTGATGGCTTTTAGGCTTGCCATAGGGTCGATAACCT
>JAXJWL010000229.1:0-7696 GCA_036308065.1 Paludibacteraceae bacterium | reverse complement strand
AAGTAATACACCTGCTGCTGCCATCATACCAGATTGTGAACCGCCGATGATGTTTAATAATACACCACCAAGTAGGGCTGCAATGATTTGTGGAAGACAGATAGTACAGTTGAATAGACCTAGGTAATAACCCATGCTCTTGCTACCTTGAAGTGCATTTGTTAAAATGGTGAATGGAATAGCAAGCATTGCTGCCCATGCTGCACCGATAAGAGCGTATGATACTAATAGTATGTATTGGTCATTTACAAACATACATGAGATGAAGCCTAGAGCACCTACTAATAGAGAAATTGCGTATGCACCTTTCATGGTGAAACGTTTTTCTAAAACAGGGATAAGAGTAGCCCAAAGCATAGAACCAACTGCTTGAATAGCGAAGCAAACGCCTACCCAGTTGCCAGCGTCTTGGAATGCAGGAGCAGATGCGTTGATGCCGTCCCAACCGAAACATTGAGAAGCGATAGCACCATTTGAATATGTCCACATAAATAGGAATGCTGCCCAGCAGAAGAATTGAACTAGACCTACTGTCCAGAATGCAGAAGGAGCGTTGATTAAAAGTTTGATAAGACCTGCTTCTTCTTGTTTTTCTTCTTCTTTAATGCCGTGGAATTCTGCGTATTCTTTTGGGTTAAGTTCTTTAACAGTAAAGAATGTGTATAGAACACAGAAAATAAGAAGTGCTGCACCTACATAGAAGCTCCATTTAACAGAGTCTGGTACAGTACCTTCTGGAGCTGTGTTTGCAATGCCAATCCATGTGAATAGGATAGGGAAGATATAACCAGCAAGGCTACCTGCGTTGCAAAGGAATGATTGGATAGAGTAAGCAAGACCTTTTTGTTCTTCGTTTACCATATCACCAACCATCATTTTAAATGGTTGCATCGCAATGTTGATAGATGTGTCTAGGAACATTAGTGAAAACAAACCAAACCACATTGCTGCGTTAAGGCCTAAGAATAGTGATTGGGTGAATGTGAAGTTACCTGCATTAGGAAGTAGAATCATAACTAAGATAGCAATGATTGCACCTACTAATAGATATGGCTTACGGCGACCAAGGCTACACCAAGTTTTGTCTGAATATTTACCAATGATAGGTTGAACTATCATACCCATAAGTGGAGGTAAAATCCAGAAGAATGATAACTGATGTGGGTCTGCACCCAATGTTGCAAATATACGGCTTATGTTTGCACTTTGTAGTGCGTAAGCGATTTGCACGCCAAAGAATCCAAAGCTTAGGTTGAATAGTTTAGCAAATGAAAGGTTTGTTTTGTTGTTCATAAGTTTTAAGTTTAGTTTATATAAGGTTTAGTTTAGCTCAACTATAAGCGCAGATTTACCTTGAATAGTAAGTCCATCTGCAAGATTAAATGTTTCGCCAGTAACAACATCTTTACCTTTGGTGAAATCTTTAACTACTTCAGCATAGCGTTCTAATGTGATTTTCTTGTCGGCATTGCCATTGTTGAAGATACATAGAACGGTTTGCTCATTGTTGTAACGTGCATATAAATAAATGCCATCGTATGGAATAAATTGTGTCATTTTTCCATTGTGAAGGGCTGGTGTTGCTTTTCTATAGTTTAGAAGTGCACGAGTGTAGTCGAAAATTTCGTTTTCTTCTGCTGTACGTCCTTCTTTTGTGAATGCGTCACGTTCGTCTTCGTCCCAACCTCCAGGGAAATCGAAACGGTGACCTTCATAGTTTCCTGGGATACCATCTATCATAATTTCTGTACCAGCATAGATTTGTGGATAACCACGAGTGGTAAGAAGCATAGCAATACCCATTTTATATTTGTTTACATCGCGTTTTACTGCTGTAGAGAAACGGTCGATGTCGTGATTGTCTAGGAAGTTCATAACGTTGTCTACATCTGGATATGCAAAGTCTTGAGCATAGTGAGTGTAGAAACGTGGTAGACCGAAGTCCCAACTTTCATCTTCGTTGAATGCTGCGTGTAGGTGGTCTTTTAATACAAAGTCCATTACGCTAGGAAGTTGAGAATCAAATCCGTCTTTGTTGTTGTTACCTGATTGGTAATAAGCAATTTCTAGTGGAGATTTTACCCAACATTCACCTACGATATTCATGTTTGGATATTCGTTGCGGAAAGTTTTAACCCAATCTGCAGCTACTTGAATGTCGTTGTATGGATATGTGTCAACTCTAATACCATCTACGTCTGCATATTCAATCCACCAGATATATGCTTGAGATAGATAGCGGAAAAGTTCTGGGTTTGTAAGGTCTAAGTCTGGCATGTTGCCTGCAAACCAACCGTCTTTTAAAATCTTTTTATCGATTTCAGATGCGTGAGGGTCTGTCCATGCTGTCATACGATAGTTTGAACCAGTGTATGAAGGCCATTTGTGGAACCAGTTTTCTGCAGGAAGGTCTGCGCACCACCAGTGTGAACTACCGCAGTGGTTTGGAACTACGTCGATAATAAGTTTTAAGCCATATTTATGACAGCTATCAGCTAGGTTTTTGTAGTCTTGATTTGTACCCATACGTGGGTCTACTTTATAGTAGTCGCCAGCAGAATAGTGTGGGTATGAGAATTGTGTGTCGTTGTTGTCGTAGAAAGGAGTAATCCAAAGAGCAGTACAACCTAGGTCTGCAATATAAGTAACTTTTTCTATTACACCTTTTAAGTCGCCACCATGACGTTGACCAAGATCTGAGCGATCTACTTTTTGGTGATAACCTTTTACGTTGTCGTTTTTAGGGTCGCCATTTACAAAACGGTCTGGCATAAGAAGATAAACTGCATCTGAAGAAGTGAAACTTGCTCTGTTTGCAGAGTTTTCTTTTCTAGCCTTTAATTCATATTTGTAAGAGGCAACTTTTTTCTTTCCTTTTTTGAATACAATATTCATCTTGCCAGGTTTTGTGTTTGGGTCGATGTTTACATAAAGGAAAATGTAATTTGGGTTGTCTGTTAGCACTTTTCTGCTAATAGTAACACCTTCATAATTGATTTCAGGTTCAGTCTCCGCGATGTTCTTTCCATGAATACTGATTTGTAGCTCTTTTTGAGCCATTCCAATCCACCAGTTAAGTGGCTCTACATGTTGAATTTTGTAGCATGTAGCCGCAAAGCAACCGCTAAAAATTCCTAGCGCTAAAAAAATAAGTAAAGATTTTTTCATTATAATTGATTTATTTTGTTGATTCTCTTACTACTAAACTTGTGCGAATAACACTGTGATTTACTTCGCGCATAGTGTTGCCGTTTTTGACTCTATTAACAAGTAATGTACATGCTTTCACACCCATATCGTAACCATTTTGTTCTATGGTGGTAAGTGCAGGGTCGCATGCTCTTGCTACTTCGCCGTCGCCAAAACCGCAGATAGAAATGTCTTCTGGAATAGAAAATCCACTTCTTTTTGCGGCGTAAAGTACGCCTGATGCAGTGTCATCGTTGATGCAGAATATTGCGTCTGGACGATTTTCCATTTTTAAGACTTCTGGTGTAAGTGCGATTGCTTTTTCTTTGCTGTCGCATTCAAAAATAAGACTTCTATCAACAGGAAGTGAATGTGAACGTAGAGCATCTGTATAACCATTTTCTCTGTTTTTAGATATTTCCATGTTTGATGGAGCAGAGAAGAATGCAATGCGTTTGCAACCTGTTTTAATTAGGTGTTCTACTGCCATATAAGCTCCGTTGTAGTCGTCGGTAACTACGCGGTCTGTCTTAAGTTCTGTGCATATACGGTCGAAAAATACAAGTGGTATGTTTTCGTCCATTAAATCTTTATAGTGTTCAAAATTGGTGGTAGATTTTGAAAGAGAAGCAATCACACCGCATACGCGTGCAGATTGAAGGGTCTCCAAACTTTTTACTTCTTTTTCATAATCTTCTGATGTTTGGCAGATAATTACAGAAAGACCATTTTTGTTTGCGGTGTCTTCTATACCAGCAAATACAGAAGAAAAGAAATGGTGCACTATTTCTGGTACTATCACGCCAATGATGTTTGTACGTTTAGTCTTTAAACTCAATGCTATAGCATTTGGTCTGTAGTGATGCTCTTTGGCATATTGATTAACTATCTCTTTAGTTTTTTTGCTAATATCAGGGTGATCCTGAAGTGCTCTAGAAACTGTAGAAATTGAGATGTTTAGCGCTTTTGCGATGTCTTTAATAGTTATTTGCGTCTTCATACTTTCCGGAAATTATGTATTTTTCAAACGATTACAATATAACAAGTGACAAAAATATTCTTTTTTTTTATAATAGTCAAGTATATTTATGGTTTTTTCAGACCTTTAATATTATTTAATTTATTATCTTTGCAAAACACGTGAAAAAACGAATAAAAATTCAACAAATAAATAAAAAACAATTATGGCAAAAAAAGCATTATTAATGATTTTAGATGGTTGGGGCATCGGTAATAAAGGTAAAGCTGATGTTATTTTTAATACTCCAACTCCATATTGGGATAGTTTAATTGCAAATTATCCAAACTCTCAACTTGCTGCATCTGGTGAAAATGTTGGTCTTCCTGACGGACAAATGGGTAACTCAGAAGTGGGTCACTTAAATATCGGTGCTGGTCGCGTTGTTTATCAAGACTTAGTGAAAATCAACAAAGCATGTCAAGATAACTCTATTTTACAAAATCCAGAAGTGGTAAAAGCATTTTCATACGCTAAAGAAAACGGTAAATCTGTTCACTTAATGGGTCTTGCTTCAAATGGTGGTGTGCACAGTTCATTTGATCACTTATTTAAACTATGTGATATTGCAAAACACTATGAGATTGAAAATACTTTCATTCACTGCTTTATGGATGGTCGTGATACAGACCCAAAAAGTGGTAAAGGTTTTATCGAACAACTAGATGCTCATACTAAAGCTTCTGCTGGTAAAATCGCTACTATCGTAGGTCGTTATTATGCAATGGACCGTGACAAACGTTGGGAACGCGTGAAAGTGGCTTACGACTTGCTTGTAAATGGTGTAGGTGAAGCTGCTACAGATATGGTGGCTGCTATGGAAAAATCATACGCAGAAGGTGTGACCGACGAGTTTGTTAAACCAGTGGTAAATGCAAATGTTGATGGTAAAATCAAAGAAGGTGACGTGGTTATTTTCTTCAACTACCGCAACGACCGTGCAAAAGAATTGACAGTGGTGCTTACCCAACAAGATATGCCAGAAGCAGGTATGATGACTATTCCTGGTCTTCAATACTATTGTATGACTCCATACGATGCTTCATTTAAAGGTGTTCATATCTTATTTGATAAAGAAAATGTGCAAAATACTCTAGGCGAATATCTATCTTCTCTAGGTAAAAAACAATTGCACATTGCAGAAACAGAAAAATATGCTCACGTAACATTCTTCTTCAATGGTGGTAGAGAAACTCCATACGAAGGTGAAGACCGTGTACTTATCAATTCTCCTAAAGTGGCAACTTACGACCTTAAACCAGAAATGAGTGCATACGAGGTGAAAGATGCTTTAGTAGCAGAAATCAACAAAAATATCTATGACTTCATCGTTGTAAACTATGCAAATGGTGATATGGTGGGTCACACAGGTGTTTATGAAGCTATTGAAAAAGCAGTAGTTGCTGTAGATAAATGTGTAGAAGAAACTGTTGAAGCTGCAAAAGCTAATGGTTATGAAGTAATCATCATTGCAGACCACGGTAATGCAGACAACGCTGTAAATGAAGATGGTAGTCCTAATACTGCTCACTCTTTGAATCCAGTGCCATGTGTATATGTAACTGAAAATAAAGATGCTAAAGTAAGCGATGGTATTTTGGCTGACGTAGCACCTTCTATTTTGAGCATTATGGGCTTGGAACAACCAAAAGAAATGACAGGAAAAAATTTATTAGGATAAAAACTTGCAAATTATTTTGTAGTTAAGAAAAATATTTTTACCTTTGCAGTCCGAATATTGTAAAAGAAAATAAAGTAAAAATATAATCCTTATGAAACGTACATTTCAACCTTCTAACAGAAAGAGAGCAAACAAACACGGTTTCCGTGAAAGAATGGCAACAGCTAATGGTCGTAGAGTATTAGCAGCACGCCGCGCAAAAGGCAGAAAAAAATTAACTGTATCTGACGAAGCTGCTCTTAGAAGATAATTAAAAACTCACATAACAAAAGGACTGTTTGATTAAACAGTCCTTTTGTTGTTTTTAAGGGAGTACAAAAATGATAACATTTATAGTTTGTTTATTAATATTAATTGTAGCTTACTTTACATACGGTAAGTTTATAGAAAATATTATTGAACCGGATGCAAACAAGAAAACTCCTGCTTTAACCAAGGCAGATGGAGTGGATTTTGTGCCGATGCCTGCATGGAAGATGTTTATGATTCAGTTTTTAAACATTGCAGGACTTGGCCCTATCTTTGGGGCTATAATGGGTGCGAAGTTTGGTGTCTCTGCATATATTTGGATTGTGGTAGGCTGTATTTTTGCAGGTGCAACACACGATTATATAGCAGGTATGCTGTCGTTGAGACATGAAGGTGAAAGTCTTCCAGACTTGATAGGTCTATATCTAGGTAAAGGTGTGATGAACTTTGTGAGAGTGTTTTCTATCTTGCTTATGATATTGGTAGGTGCGGTGTTTACTAGCGGACCTGCTGGACTATTGCAAAACCTAACAGGGATGGAATCGATGTGGTGGATATTGATAATCTTTTTCTATTATTTATTGGCATCGATGCTTCCAATAGACAAACTTATAGGTAAGGTTTATCCTATATTTGCCTTTGCTCTTATTTTTATGGCAGTGGGTGTGTTGACGCAGTTGTTTGTACATTGGCCTTCACTTCCAGAAATATGGGATGGACTTTCTAATACACATCCAAAAGCCGAAAGTGTGCCTATTTTCCCAATGCTATTTATAAGCATAGCTTGTGGTGCAATATCTGGTTTTCATGCTACTCAGTCTCCTATGATGGCACGTTGTATGACAAATGAAAAGCAAGGACGTCCTATTTTTTATGGTGCTATGATAGTGGAAGGCATAGTGGCGCTTATCTGGGCTGCTGCAGCAAACTATTTCTTCCATGAACATGGAATGGCAGAAAATAATGCTGCGGTGATAGTAAATGATATTACAAATCATTGGTTGGGCAAATTTGGAGCTGTACTTGCAATTTTAGGTGTTATTTTTGCTCCTATTACCTCTGGTGATACTGCTTTGCGTTCAGCAAGACTTATTGTGGCTGATATGTTTAAGATGTCACAGGAAAAAATATCAAAAAGATTGATTATTTGTATTCCGCTGTTTGTTATTACAGGGCTAATCTTGTGGTATAGTCTAACAGACGCAGAAGGATTTAATGTGATTTGGCGTTATTTTGCGTGGTCGAATCAAGCACTTTCTGTGTTTACATTGTGGGCTGCTACTGTATTCTTATACACATTTAAAAGAAAATATCTGGCAGTGACGCTGATTCCAGCCATTTTAATGACCTTGGTAACAACTTCTTATATTCTAATTGCCCCAGAGGGTTTACGTTTACCTTATAATATAGGGTTAATTATTGCTTCTGTGGTGGCTTTAGCGTTAGTAGGGATTTTTATATACAAAACTAGAAAATTAAATAAATAAAATTATGTTATACGAACCAAAACACGTAGCCTTGTGTATGGACGAGGCTGAAAGAAAAATAGCTTTAGAGTT
>JAXJWL010000228.1:0-33060 GCA_036308065.1 Paludibacteraceae bacterium | reverse complement strand
TATATCAATGCTGTTACAGGCAGAAATATGATTCTTTGGAATGGTTGTTGTCACGTACATAGTCAATTCTCAATAGAAAAACTTAAAGAACTAAAGGCTGAATATCCTGAAGCAGAAGTACTTGCACACCCAGAATGTAAAAAAGAACTATTAGATTTAGCAGACTTTATTGGCTCTACAGCTGCTCTATTGTCATATTCAGGCAAATCTGAAAAAACACAATTTATCGTGGCTACAGAGAGCGGTATTCTACATCAAATGAAAAAAGATTACCCAGAAAAAACATTTATACCAGTGCCTCCAGAAACTGGCAATTGCGCATGCAACGAATGTAACTATATGCGCATGAATACCATGGAGAAACTATACAACTGTTTGAAAAACGAAACTCCAGAAATAATAGTAGATAAAGAAGTAGCAGAAAAAGCGGTAAAACCTATTATTAAAATGCTAGAAATGAGTAAATAATTACCATTTCCAGTTGAGTAGGATATGAAAATCGGTCTTATTAGGACCAAGTATTTCGTCATTTCCGCTACCAATTACATTTCTATCTATATAGAAGGTATTAGATACTTTAAAACAAAGCTGTAAGTTTTTGAATATCTTATAGTTGAAGTTGAAAAAGAATCTAATACCTTTTCCATTATATTGATTTGAAGAAAAAGCATAAAGCACATCATTTTCATAGCTATAAACCCTATTTTCATACTCAGGAGCATTGAAAAATCCAATTCTAGCAATAAAATTTACCTTACTCCATTTCCATCCCAAATCTTGATAGAGAAGGTAACCACTACTACCCTTTTCGCTTCCATATTTGTAAAAATTGTACATTACACCCGACTTAAAAACTGCCCCATTTATAAAATTTCCATTATAAATCACTGAAACAGAATGCTTATAAAAAGGAAGAGTTGGTCTTATATGTGCTTTTGAGTCTGTATCATCTTTTTCTTTACTATCAAATGAATATTTAATATTAAGCAGATGATTTTCCTTTATATTATAAGAAAACAAGGTATTAATTTTATACCCAACAGATGGTTTACTTATTAAATATTTTTCTTCCGTAAAAAACGCTATATCAGCGCTATTATACCATTTCCATTTTTCATTTATATTCCAAAGAAAACTCCAAAGAGCCCCTACTTCACCACTATTGTTTTTCATAGAATAAGCATTGGCAAAACTACTACTATACCCTCTTCCATAATATCTTATCATAATATTAGAAGAAAAATTATGCTCTGTACCAAAGTAAAAATTGTGAAGCGTAGCAATATTTCCTTTTTTATCTACAGCAATTTCCCCTGCCAAACCATAATTTTTAATATGAAATCTATAATCTAGTCCAAAGTTTAAATTTGTAGAATCATACACAGCAGACAGCCCTATTTTACCAGATTTAAACCTATAATTTATATTACCACCAGTAGCAAATTTATACCCAGAAAACTTCTTTTTTATTTCATTTTCTGTTCTATGATAGCCATTTGCACTATCTAAATAATTGCAAGACCCAAACAATGAGATATTTAACTTATTAAACTCCAAAGTAGTAGCAATACCTCTAAAAAAGTTTGTCTCTGCACAAGATGTATATTTACTTATTTTATCTGTACGTTGTATAAACTGTTCCACATTGCCAGCACTACCATAAAAAGCATTAGAATTAAAAACCAATCCCTGCCCAAAATTCAATTTAAAGTCACCTATTATTATAGTTTTAAACTTCCACATATTATTAATCATAAAATGTGCAGAATAAAAATCAAATCCTTGATTGTTTTTAAAATCAAAAGACTCACCAGCATCCTTTTCCATTGTAATACCCAATGAAACATCTTTCTCGGTAAGTTTATACTTTAAATATCCACCCCAAGGTTTACCTAAATATTTATTTTCCCTGTAACCCTTTTTTTCTTGAAGAGTGAAATCTACCCTATTAATTAACTGATGGTCAGCATTTTTAAAAGACTTTTTAAGAGAAAATTTTTCATCCTCTATAGGTTTTACTTCCACAAATGGATAAAACATTTCTAGTGTTTTACTATCCCAACCTTCTATTAAACTTAACTCATAAATGGTGAGAAATTCTTTGTAATCAAATCTATATTCAAGCAGGTTTTCTATCTGTTTTGAACTCAAAAAACTAAACTCTTCAAGTTGCTGACGAGTAGCAGTATTTAGATTTAGTTTTTCAATAGATTTTTCATTCCAAAGGTCTATGAGTTCTTCTCTAGATGTTTCATCGTCAGATTCAAAAGCATAGTTTTCTAGCCAAGAATTGAAGTCTTGACAATATATTTGCACACTCACAAATAGCAATATAAAAATTACTCCTCTTTTCATATTACCAAGTATAAGACATTCCTACAGAAGAAGTTAACCCTAGTTTCAAATTGTATTGAGCACCTATATCAAGGTGAAATCCCTTTAAATTTATACCCAATCCAAGACAAGGAGAAATCTCTTTACTGGCATAAATTCCTATTCTCATACCCACTTGTTTCACAAAAAAATATTCAAGTCCTATGCTAGCAGTAAAGTTTTCTTTTAAAGAAAGTGAAGCTTCTGCAGCTAAAAATAGAAGTTCAGAAAATTGATATTTTAATCCTAAATAAAATATAGTAGGTACTTCAAATTTAGATTCTTCTAAAGTAAATTTAGAAAAAGAAAGATTGTATATAGAAAAACCTATACTCAAATGTTCAATGGGAAACACCATTATCCCCAGATTGAAACAAGCCATACTATTCCAAGTACCAGTATAATACCAACCAAGATATTCAGCACCAATACCCACAGAAATATAGGGTTTAAAAAGGCGAGAAAAATTTACACCAATAGACATTTCGCCATACTCAGAAAATCCGTGATGAGAAATATTTGTAGAAAATGATAGAGTAGGGTGAGAGTAAACAAAAGAAAGATTTTCTAGTCCAATTTCAGGGCAAAGAAATTTGTTGTGATAAAATGCACTCACATAGCTTTTGCCACATGAAATAGTAGCAGGATTTACACTATTATAACTATTGTCTGATAAGACACAAGAAATATTGCCAAGTGAAAGTGAAACAGGACCTACATATCTGCCATATTGAAATGCAAATAAAGAAGTAGTAAATAAAATAAGTGTAGATAAAACTATATACTTTTTCATCGTAAGTAAAAATTAATTAATAATGGTGATGGTATGGCAAAATTATACAAAATTTTCTTTTTTACCATATTATTTTATAAATTTGTATTTGTGTGTATATGAAAAAATACGTAATCATATCATATTTAATGTTTTTGAGTTTAGTATGCGTGGCAGCTGTGCCAACATATAGTGAAAAACTAGATGGATATATATTGAACTCAGAAATTTATAGGGGAGACACTATTGGTAGTGTTGTTCTCCCTGAAGTACCTATTTATCCAGCACCAAAATTTAAAAATAAAAGACAAGAGAAATTTTATTGGAAAACGGTGCGTGATGTAAAAAAGGTATATCCTTATATGAAGTTTATTGGTACAGAATACAAACGCATAAATGCTATTTGTGACACTATTTCCGACCCAAAATTAAAAAAGAAATACCTTAAAAAATATGAGAAAGAACTCTTAGATGAGTATAAACCAGTGATGAAAAAGTTTACACTCTCTCAAGGTAAAATGCTTATAAAACTAATAGATAGGGAACTAGAAGAAACTTCATACGAAATTATTAAACAATTTAGGGGTGGTTTTGTGGCTTGGTGGTGGCAATTATTTGCCAAAATGTTAGGTGCCGACTTAAAAGAAGACTATAATATCTCCGAAAGAGAAAAAGACCGCATCATTGAACGCGTAATTACTCTCTACGAGGCAGGGGTGTTGTAAAAAAAGAGGGCAAAATTGGATAAAATTGAAGAAAAATGCATTTTTTTGAAAAAAAAGTGCGAAAAATTTTGGTAGTTTAAAAATTGTCCCTATCTTTGCACTCAGTTTTGCGGCTGTGGCGTAATTGGTAGCCGCGCCAGACTTAGGATCTGGTGCCGAGAGGCGTGGGGGTTCGAGTCCCTTCAGCCGCACAAAGGTAATCATCCGCTACTTTTAAAGAAGTAGCGGTTTTTTTGTTTTATAAAATTAAACGTAAACTATGAGTGTTATCCAAAACAACATTGATCTTGTAAATGCTACTCTTACAGTAAAAGTTAGCAAAGAAGATTATTCAGAAAAGTATGACAAAGCGTTGAAAATCGCTCGTAAAAAAATTAACGTACCAGGTTTCCGCGTAGGTATGGCTCCAATGGGTATGGTTAAAAAAATGTATGGTCCAACCATCCTTGTTGACGAAATTAACAAAATAGTTTCTGAAGAACTTTACAACTATATCAACGAAAACAAACTAAATATATTAGGTGAACCTCTTCCAAACGAAAATTCTAAAGTTGACGCATTCAACGAAGGTGATGACTTTGAATTCGTATTCGATATTGCTTTAGCTCCAGAATTTAAAGTAGAATGGAATGGTAACCTTCCTTACTACAACATCGACGTAGATGCTGCATTAATCGAAAAACAAGTTGATGCTTATCGTGGTCGTTTCGGTAAATATGTTCCAGCTGAAAAAGTTGAAGAAAAAGACGTAATCAAAGGTGAACTAGTAGAACTTAACGCTGATGGTTCTGTAAAAGAAGGTGGCGTAAAAGTAGAAAAAGCTATCCTTAGCCCAGGTTACATGAAAGAAGAAGACCAAAAAACTCAAGCTCTAGGTAAAGCAGTAGGTGAAAGCTTCGTATTCAACCCAGCTAAAGCATTTGGTAACGAAAACGAAATCGCTTCTCTACTTCAAATCAAGAAAGAAGAAGCTAAAGAATTTGCTGCTGACTGCCAATTTACTGTAGCTGAAATTACTCGTTTTGCTCACGCAGAACTTGACCAAGAATTATTCGACGCTGCATTTGGTAAAGACGCTGTGAAATCTGCAGACGAATTCCGTGCAAAAGTTAAAGCTGGTCTAGAAGAACAATTCTCTGGCGATAGCGATATCAAACTTTCTATCGACGTACGCGAATATGTTCTAAACCAACTTAAAGACGTTCAATTTGCTGACGAATTCCTAAAACGTTGGTTAAAAGCTACTAACAAAGAAATGACAGAATCTTCTATCGAAGCTGAATATCCAAAAATGATTGAAGACCTTAAATGGCAAATGGCTAAAGACCAACTTCTAAAAGAAGCTGAAATCAAAGTGGATAGAGCTGACATCGAAGCTGCTGCTCGCAGTGCTGCTAAAATGCAATTTATCCAATATGGCATGCTAAACGTACCAGAAGATATTCTTGACAACTACGTTACAGAAATGCTTAAAGATAAAAACGGTTTACGCAATGCATCAGACCAAGCATTAAATGCAAAATTCATTGCTGCTGTGAAAGAAAGAGCTACTTTTGATAACAAAACTGTTTCATTTGAAGAATTTAATAAGTTCTTTCAATAAATAATTTCTAAATAGAATAAAAAAAGGCAGAACTATTTTGTGTTCTGCCTTTTTTTTGTATAACTTTGTTTTGAGTTTGCGGATATAGTGCACGCATTGTCCCTACTCTTAATAAATGATACAATATAGGTCACTGAAAGTAATTAATTAAATTATATATTATGAACGATTTTAGAAAATATGCTACTAAACATCTTGGGTTAAATAGTTTAGCCTTAGATAAATACATGGATGTAACTAGCAGCTATATTTCTCCTACAATTATTGAGGAGCGTCAGCTAAATGTGGCACAAATGGATGTTTTCTCTCGTCTTATGATGGATAGAATCATCTTCCTTGGTACACAAATCGACGATTACACTGCAAATGTTATCCAAGCACAACTTCTTTATTTAGATTCATCAGAGCCAGGAAAAGATATTTCTATCTATTTAAACTCTCCTGGTGGTTCAGTGTATGCAGGTCTTGGTATTTATGATACCATGCAGTTTATCTCTTCAGATGTGGCTACTATCTGTACTGGTATGGCTGCTTCTATGGCTGCAGTGCTACTTACAGCAGGTGCTAAAGGTAAACGTTCTGCGCTTCAACACTCTCGCGTGATGATTCACCAACCTATGGGTGGTGCTCAAGGTCAGGCTTCTGATATTGAAATCACAGCACGTGAAATCCAAAAACTTAAAAAAGAACTTTACACTATCATAGCAGATCACTCTGGCAATCCTTTTGAAAGAATTGAAAAAGATTCAGACCGTGACTACTGGATGACTTCTCTTGAAGCTAAAGAATATGGTATGATAGACGAAGTTTTAGTAAGACAAGCTAAATAATTTATGGCAAAAAACGAAGAAAGATGTAGTTTCTGCGGACGTAAGCAGAGCGAAGTAGAACTTCTTTTAACAGGTGTTACAGGCAATATCTGTAACAACTGTGTGGAGAGTGCTAGGGAGATAGTAAATGAGCAAATTAAGGCAAAAAAATCTAAACTTTCTCTTGATATAAACTCTCTTCCACGTCCTAAAGAGATAAAAGAATTTCTAGACCAATATGTTATAGGTCAAGACGAGGCTAAGAAAAATCTTAGTGTGGTGGTATATAACCACTACAAACGTCTACTTCAAAAAGATAGTGGTGATGAAGTTGAGATTGAAAAATCTAACGTCATTATGGTGGGTTCTACAGGTACTGGTAAAACACTTCTTGCAAAAACTATTGCTAAAAAACTTCACGTACCTTTCACTATTGTGGACGCTACTGTGCTTACAGAGGCAGGTTATGTGGGTGAGGATATTGAAAGTATCTTGACCAGACTACTTCAAGTGGCAGACTACGACGTAGAGGCAGCAGAAAGAGGTATTGTGTTTATCGACGAGATAGACAAAATTGCTCGCAAGGGCGACAATCCTTCTATTACACGTGACGTTAGTGGCGAGGGTGTGCAACAAGGTCTTTTAAAACTATTGGAAGGTTCTATAGTGAATGTTCCACCTCAA
The DNA here is from genome assembly GCA_036308065.1 of Paludibacteraceae bacterium. Lineage (GTDB taxonomy): Bacteria > Bacteroidota > Bacteroidia > Bacteroidales > Paludibacteraceae > Enterocola. Next base: position 26,094 of record JAXJWL010000228.1, on the reverse strand, counting down.
GGTGGTAGAAAACACCCAGACCAAAAACTTATTGCTGTAAATACTCGTAATATTCTATTTATCTGCGGTGGTGCTTTTGATGGAATTGAAAAGAAAATTGCTTCAAGACTAAATACCAAAACCGTAGGTTATTCTGCGTCTAAAGCAACAAGAAATGTAAACAAAGATAATCTTCTGCAATATGTGGCGCCTCAAGATTTGAAATCTTTTGGTCTAATTCCAGAAATTATTGGTCGTTTGCCTATTTTGACTTACTTAAATCCGCTAGACCGTGATGCACTTCGTCGTATTATGGTGGAACCAAAAAATTCTATCACAAAACAATACGTGAAGTTGTTTGATATGGACGGCGTGAAACTAAAATTTGAAGACGAAGCTATCGACTATATAGTAGATAAAGCTATAGAATTTAAGCTTGGTGCTCGTGGTCTTCGTTCACTTGCAGAATCGGTGATGGTGGACTTTATGTATACCATTCCATCTGAAAAAGTAGAGAATTTAGTGATTACAAAGTCAATTGTAGCAGAAAAAATAGAAAAATTTGAAGAAAAATTGATTTAATTATTGTTTTAAAGATTTCTATTTCATATATTTGCTAATGTTATGGCAGAGAAAAAGGAAATATACGCAGCATTGAAGACATATTTTGGCTTCGATAGCTTTAAGGAAAAACAGGAAGAAATAGTGACTAACCTTCTTTCTGGCAAGAATGCCTTTGTTCTTATGCCCACAGGTGGAGGCAAATCTTTATGTTACCAATTACCATCATTTATAATGGATGGTGTGGCAATTGTGATTTCTCCACTAATAGCACTTATGAAAAATCAGGTAGATGCCATGCGTTCTATGAGCAAAGAGCCAGGCATTGCCCATTTTATAAATTCTTCACTATCAAAATCTGCTATCGACGAAGTGAAAAACGACGTGCTTAGCGGAAAAACAAAGCTTTTATATGTTGCACCAGAGTCTTTAACCAAAGAGGAAAATGTTTTATTCCTACAAGGAGTGAAAGTATCTTTCTATGCAGTAGATGAGGCTCACTGTATTTCTGAATGGGGACACGATTTCAGACCAGAGTATAGAAATATCAGACCTATTATAAACAAGATAGGGGAGGCACCTATAATCGCTCTTACAGCCACAGCAACGCCTAAGGTTCAAAATGATATTCAGAAGAATTTAGGAATATTGGATGCCACTGTCTTTAAGTCTTCTTTCAATAGACCAAACCTTTATTATGAAGTAAGACAAAAGACTGATGATATAGATAAAGAAATTATCAAGTATATTAAATCTCAAAAAGGTAAATCTGGTATTATTTACTGCTTGAGCAGAAAAGAAGTGGAAGACCTTGCTGAGAAACTAAAGGTAAATGGCATTAGTGCCCTTCCATATCACGCAGGTATGGACTCTACCGTTAGAAGTGAAAACCAAGATAATTTCTTGCTTGAAGAAGTGGAAGTAATTGTAGCAACTATTGCATTTGGTATGGGTATAGACAAGCCAGATGTGCGCTACGTTATCCATTATAATATTCCTAAGAGTCTAGAAGGATTTTATCAAGAAACTGGTCGTGCTGGTCGCGATGGTGGTGAAGGTCAGTGTATAGCGTTTTATTCAACTAAGGACATCCAAAAACTAGAAAAATTTATGCAGGGAAAGCCTATTTCTGAACAAGAGATAGGGAAACAGCTTCTAAGTGAGACTAAAGCATACGCGGAATCATCTATATGTAGAAGAAAACTTCTTTTACATTATTTTGGAGAGGAGTATGATCAGGAAAATTGCGGAAACTGCGATAATTGCCTGCATCCTAAAAAGAAAATGGAAGCACAAGATTTATTATGTACCGTTCTAGAGACGATTTTAGAGGTAAAAGAAAAATTTAAAGAAGGCCATATAATAGATATTGTTATTGGTAAAGAAACATCAGAAGTCGTAGATTACAAACACCACGAGTTGGACGTATTTGGCACAGGAAAAAATGAGGAAATCTCTGTTTGGAGTACTGTTATTCGTCAAGGTCTTATAAGTGGTTATATAGACAAGGAAATAGAAAACTATGGCGTGCTGAAGGTAACAAAAGCTGGTAAAGCATTCTTAAACAAACCAAAATCATTTAAAATAACCAAAGACTCTGACGAAGACGAAGAGGTAGAAGAAAAACAAGTACTAAAAAGTGGTTCTGGTGCGGCAGATGAGGCTCTATTCTCTATGCTTAAAGATTTAAGAAAGAAAATTGCTAAACAAGAAGGCCAACCTCCTTATATCATTTTCCAAGACCCTTCTCTTGAGTCTATGGCAACTACTTATCCTATCACCATCGAGGAAATGCAAAATATTCCTGGTGTAGGTGCTGGAAAGGCAAATAAGCCATACGTACAAGACTTTATTGCTCTTATCAAGAAACACGTTCAAGAAAATGAAATTGAGCGTCCTGAGGACCTACGTGTGAAGACTGTTGCCAACAAGTCTAAGCTTAAAGTAGAAATTATTCAAGCTATCGATAGAAAGATTAGCTTAGAAGATATCGCAATCTCTAAAGGATTGGAATTTGCAGAATTGATTGATGAAATTGATGCTATTGTAAATTCTGGTACAAAGATTAATATCGACTACTTTATAGAGGATGAAATAGACCTAGACAAGGTAGATGAAATCATGGATTACTTTAGTGAATCTGCCGATGGCGACATCGACGAGGCTATCAACGAGCTTGGTCCAGATTTCACAGAGGAAGAGATTAGACTTGTCCGCATTAAATACATTTCTGAGAATAGTAACTAAAAATCTAATTTAAAGCATAAAAAAGTCCGACATCGTCGGACTTTTTTGTTATTGTGCTAACCATTCAGTTAGTCTAATAAACTCCTCAACCGAAAGTTGTTCTGGACGTTTGGTTAGTAAATCAATATCTTCTTTTTTAGAGAAATCGCCATCTGGGATAAGCGGTTTGATGGAATTTCTAATTGTTTTTCTGCGTTGGTTAAATGTGGTTTTAACCACAGTTTTAAATAGTTTTTCGTCGCAAGGAAGACTCTCACGAGAGTTTCTCTTTAGGCTAATTACTGCAGATTGCACCTTTGGTGGTGGGTTGAACACAGAAGGTGGCACGGTAAATAGGTATTCAATATCGTAATATGCTTGTAGAAGCACACTCAAAATGCCGTATGCTTTTTTACCCGGTTTTGATGCAATTCTTTCTGCCACTTCTTTTTGAAGCATACCGCTCACAAAAGGTATTTGGTCTCTATATTCAAGTACCTTGAAGAAAATTTGGCTTGAGATATTGTAAGGATAGTTTCCTATTACCATAAATTGGTCTTCACCATAAAGCTCCTTAAGTTCGTATTTTAGGAAGTCTTTAAAATGAATTTTACCTTCAAGCTTTGGGAAGTTTTTTGAAAGGTATTCTACAGACTCTCCGTCGAGCTCAATCACATTCAAATCTACATTAGATTTTTCAAGCAAAAACTGAGTAAGCACTCCTGTGCCAGGACCTATCTCCAATACTTTTATACCCTCTTCTTCTGGCAAAGTATCAGCTATTCTTTTGGCTATACTTAAATCAGTTAAAAAATGTTGACCAAGGTGTTTTTTAGGTTTAACGTACATAATAATTGTGTATATTTGTAGATTACTTTACAAAGATATACAATTTGAAAATAATAAAAAACATATTAGATATTTTCTATCCGCTTTTTGGTAGGTGGATGAACAAACAGGTGTATTATTACCTTGCTTGTGGCACAATTAATACGGTGCAAGACTGGATTTTGTATTTTTTGATATACAACTTTGTTGTACAAAAACAATTTTTAGATTTGGGTTTTGTGGTGATGTCTCCTCATATTTTGAGTCTTTTTATTGTTACACCAATTACCTTTACTGTGGGATTTTGTTTTTCAAAATACATTACTTTTAGCCAGTCAAACCTAAAAACATTTTCGCAAGTGTTTAGATATGCCTCTATGTTGGCATTCAATTTCTTGCTCACATACGTAGGGTTAAAACTTTTGGTGGAAGTGGTAGGTTTTTACCCAACTCCGTCTAAAATGATAATAACCGTAGTGACCACAGTTTTAGGTTTTATAATACAAAAGTATTTTTCATTTAGGGTAAAAAAGGAATCTGCTTCGTCTTGTGAAAATAAGTGATATAAATATTTCTGAGGTCTTTAACAGACATTTTAAGTGGGTGAAGATTTTTATTATGATAGCGGCATACGGCTATCTTATTTATACATTTATCAATTTTGAGCATTACGATGAGTTTTCCTCTTACTTTAAAAACTACGGGCTAGAAAACGTAAAATATTTGTTTTTCTGCTTGCTTTTGATGCCACTGAACTGGTTTTTGGAGGCAATAAAATGGAAGGAAGTACTGAAAAGTGTGCAAGGGATTTCTTTTTGGACCTCTATAAAATCTGTTTTAATAGGGCTTACTTCTGGTTTTTTCACTCCAAATAGGGTGGGTGAGCCTGTGGGTAGAACATTTATTTTAAACGACGGCAACAAAACAAAAGGGGTGATTTGCTCTCTTATTTGCACGCTTTCGCAGACTTTTGCAACACTGTTTTTCGTATGTTTATCGCTCTTGGGAGTGGCACAATACATACCGCATATCGATGGCGATGAGATTTCTTTAATACGAATTATTGCTGTGATAGGGCTAGCGCTTGTGAGTGTACTGTATTTTACATTGCCTTTTTGGATAAGAAAAATTAAATCTAATTCACAAAAAATAAAAAATATAATTGAAGCTATTTCGTTAATATCATATAGAAGATTGCTAGTAGTGAGCCTATATTCTATTTTAAGATTTGGGGTTTATACTTTTCAGTATTACTTAATGCTTAGGTTCTTTTCTATAGATATGGGTATGTTGCTGGCTTTAATTATTATCCCAATAAATTATTTTCTAGTGTCTATTACGCCTTCTGTGGCATTTGCCGAAATAGGAATTAGAGGCACGTATGCAATTCTTTTATTGGGAGCTTTTACGGCAAATACTGTGGGAGTGGCACTTTCTGCAGTGGGACTTTGGTTTTTAAATTATGTAATACCAATGCTTGTTGGGTCGTTACTTTTAATTAAAACAAACAGAAATGAGAAAAATTCAGATACTTTGGGCTGATGATGAGATAGAACTTTTGAAGCCTCACGTGATATTTCTAGAAAACAAGGGATATGAAGTTACTACGGTGATTTCTGCTGCTGACGCTATAGACGAGTGCAAGCAGAGACACTTCGATGTGGTAATTCTCGACGAAAATATGCCTGGTCTAAGTGGACTAGAATGTTTGCTAGAGATAAAGAAACAAAACCCTTCGCTTCCTGTGATTATGATTACAAAAAGCGAGGAAGAAGACATTATGGAGCAAGCCATAGGACAAAAAATTTCAGACTATCTTATCAAGCCTGTAAATCCTATGCAAATACTTATGTCGCTTAAGAAAGTGGTAAACTCGCAAGAGATTATCATGGAGAAAACCACTGTAAACTATCGTGCAGAGTTTATGCGTATAAGCAACGAGATAAGCGACAAGCTGTCTGCAGAGGAGTGGAAAAAACTCTACAAAGACCTTGTGTTTTGGGAAATGGAGCTTGAAGAGGCAGATGAAAATATGCTTGAAATGCTTCAAATGCAAAAATATGAGGCAAATGCTGCTTTCTCTAAGTATGTAAAAAACAATTACGAAAAGTGGTTTCAAGATGAGTCTAGCAAACCTGTGATGAGTACAGATTTGTTTAAATCAAAGGTGTTTCCACTACTAGACAAGGGAGAAAAAGTATTTTTTGTGCTTATAGACAATCTTCGTTTAGACCACTGGAGAGTGATTCAAAAAGAATTGAGTTCACTTTATGAATTTGAGGAAGACGATTCTTACTTTAGTATTTTGCCTACGGCTACACAATATGCAAGAAATGCAATTTTCTCTGGTCTTATGCCTGAGCAAATAAAGAAAATGTACCCAGACCTTTGGGTAGATGAGGAGGAAGACGAGGGTAAAAACCTAAACGAAGAGTCGCTTATTAGAAATCAGATAGAAAGATTTAGAAGAAGATTTACTTTCTCATACAATAAGATAAACACCAATCAGGCTTGTGAAAAATACAACGACCAGTTGAAGTCTTTAATGGAAAACGACCTAAATGTGGTGGTGTTTAACTTTGTGGATATGCTCTCTCATGCTCGCACCGAGGTGAAACTCTTCAGAGAACTTGCTCCAGATGAGGCAGCATATCGTTCGCTTGTGAAATCATGGTTTAAGCATTCGCCTGCATCTGAGTTTTTCCGTATGCTTGCAAAACAAAATGTGAAAGTGATTTTAACCACAGACCATGGTAGCATTAGGGTGAAAAATGCTGTGAAGGTGGTGGGCGACAAAAATACTAACGTAAACTTGCGTTATAAATTGGGTAAAAATCTTGCCTACAACAAAAAAGAAGTGTTTGCTATTACAAATCCTTCTTCTATCAAGTTGCCAAGCCCAAATATTAGCACAAATTATATTTTTGCATCTAACACAGACTTTATAGCATACCCAAACAATTATAACTATTATGTAAGTTACTATAAAGATACCTTCCAACATGGTGGTATTTCGCTAGAAGAAATGGTAATTCCTATAATTAAAATGAAGCCTAAAAAATGAATTATCCAAAATATTTAAAACAAAACGACAAGGTTGTAATTCTTTCTCCTTCTGGAAAAATTGAGGCGCAATGGGTAGAGGGGCTAAAAGAAGTGCTAGAGTCGTACGGCTTGCTTGTGAGTGTAGCTGAGCATGCTTTATGCGAAAATGGCAGGTTTGCAGGCACTGATGAGGAAAGAATCAAAGACTTGCAAGAGGCAATAGACGACCAAGATGTGAGGGCTATTTTCTGCTCTCGTGGTGGATATGGACTTGCGAGAATAATTGATAAAATAGATTTTTCTATGCTTGGGGAAGACCCTAAATGGATTGTTGGCTTTAGCGACATTACTGTGCTACACAATGCACTTGGCAGGGTAGGAGTGGCTTCTATTCATGGCATCATGGCAAAACACATTACTCTGAAAGCAGAAGGGTTAGAAAACTTAATGTCAATGCTTTTTGGTAATGAGGTAAGTTATGAGATTTCTGCGTATGAGTTTAATAAGGAGGGAGAGGCAACAGGCGAACTTGTGGGTGGCAATCTTTCTGTGCTTTATGGTCTGCGTGGCACTCCATTTGATATTGATTATCGAGGAAAAATTCTTTTTATAGAAGACCTTAGCGAAAGACTTTATCATATAGACAGAATGATACAAAACCTTCGTCTTGGCGGAGTTTTTGAGCAAATAAGTGGTCTTGTGGTGGGGCAGTTTACAGAGATAGACGAGGATAATAGTTTCTCTGGTGGAGCGTACGGCGTGATAGCAGAGGCTGTAAAAGACTATAATATTCCTGTGTGTTTCAATTTTCTAGCAGGGCACGTGGAAAACAATCAGCCTCTAAAAATGGGTGCTAAATATTATTTAGAAGTACAAAAAAATAAAACAATATTGAAATGTTTAGATTAAAAGGACTTTTTGCAAGCAGTAGCAATTTTGTAAAGTTTCTTGTGGCTTTACTATTGCCTTTGATGTTCTTATGCCTTACTTCTGCTGTGTTGGCAGTGGTATTTAAATGTACAGGCATTGATTCTACTGCTTTGAATGTGGAAATAGCAGTGCAGTTTTTCTCTTCTATTATCACATTTATTGGTGGTGGTATGTTGGCTGCATATTTAATATTTGATGATCCTAAGGAGGAACTTAAACTAGACTCTGCAGGAAAAGGCAAAAATTATTTATACGGAATTATAGCTTTACTTGCGCTTTTGCCAATAGTTGGTGTGGTAAATGAGTGGAATCAAGCCATTAGTTTGCCAGATTTTCTTGCTCCTCTAGAGGCTTGGATGCGTGAGGCAGAGGATATGGCAACACAACTTCAAGAGAGATTTTTGTCTGGCACATCATACCTAGATTTGATTGTAAATATTGTGGTAATGGCTGTGACTCCTGCCTTTTGTGAGGAGTTGCTTTTTAGGGGTGTGATTCAAAACCAACTTGAAAAATGGTTTAAGAATGCTCATGTTGCTGTGTGGGTAGCAGCTATTATTTTTAGTGCTATTCACTTCCAATTCTACGGCTTTTTCCCTAGAATGATTTTGGGTGCGGCATTGGGTTATTTGCTAGTTTATGGCAAATCGCTTTGGCTTCCTATTGTGGCGCACTGTGTAAACAATTCTTTGGCAGTGATTGCTGCTTGGGGTGCCAATAAATTGGAAATAGTAAAACAAGTGGAGGCTGCAACTCCTACTTACACCACTTCTGAGGATTACATTTTCCTTATTGGATGTATCTTCGTTGTGGGATTGTCGTATTATAAGTTGTATTATAATAACAAAAATTAATTGTTTAGGGCTTAAAAATACAGAGTAACGCTCTTCACGGGATTTTATTTATTATTGTCTACAAAAGCTAAACTCACTAACGTTCAGACAACGCTTTTGTTTAACGCCAATAATTTCATAAAATCTATTTCCGCTCATCACGATATCTGATTTTTTAAGCCCTAAACAACAATAATTTACCTAATAAATTATTAATTTTGTAACGAATAAAAACAAACAACAATAAAAAAATGAAACATATAGCAATCGTAGCGGGTGGTGATTCTTCTGAGGTGGTAGTATCACTAAAAAGTGCTCAAGGTATAAAGTCTTTTATAGACGAAACAAAATATAAAACTACTATTGTTACCATTATTGGTGACGAGTGGCTTGCAAAGGTGTCTGAAAATAAATCATACGCCATAGATAAAAATGATTTCTCATACACTATAGATGGTGAGAAACAAAAATTCGATTTTGCTTATATTACCATTCATGGTACACCAGGCGAAAACGGTATTCTTCAAGGTTATTTCGACCTTATTGGTTTGAAATATTCTTGTTGTGGAGTGCTTGCGGCAGCTCTTAGCTTCAATAAGTTTGCTTGCAACCAATATTTAAAGAACTTTGGAGCAAAAGTTGCTAAGTCTATGCTTGTGTCACCAGGTGCTAGCGTAAACCCTGCAGAAGTAGTTGCAAACCTTGGCTTACCATGTTTTATTAAATCGAATGTGGGCGGAAGTAGTTTTGGTGTAACAAAAGTAAAAGAAGAAGCACAAATACTACCTGCTATCGACAAGGCGTTTGCCGAAGGCGGCGATGTAATTATAGAATCATTCTTAAAAGGCACAGAAATTACCTGTGGTATGTATAAGACACACGAAAAAACAGTTGTTTTCCCTATCACAGAAGTAGTTCCTGAAAATGAATTCTTCGATACCGATGCAAAATACAATGGTCAAGTGAGTGAAATTACTCCAGCTCGCATATCAGACGAGTTTACCAAACAAGTTCAAGAAGAAACTAAAAAATATTATGATATTTTAGGTTGTAAAGGTATAGTTCGTATCGACTATATCATTACAGAAGATGGCGTTCCTCACGTGTTGGAGGCAAACACCACTCCAGGTATGACTGCTACAAGCTTCATTCCTCAACAAGTGCGTGCTGCTGGCCTAGACATCAAGGACGTTATGACAGATATTATTGAAAACAAATTAAATTAAAGTACTATGGAACCAAAGGTTAAAGAGCAAATTGCTTTAATAGAAAATGCTCTATCCAGATTAAATTGGAATGACAATCCAAAATCTTTATACGACCCAATAGAATATGTTCTTAGCCTAGGTGGTAAAAGAATAAGACCAGCGCTTTGTACACTAGCATGTGAGTTTTACTCAGGCGAGGCAGAAAAGGCGATGTCTGCGGCTTTGGGTCTAGAGATTTTCCACAATTTTACACTTTTGCACGATGACATTATGGACAGGGCAGACACAAGACGTGGTCAGGCTACAGTGCACAAAAAGTGGAACGACAATGCTGCAATTCTTTCTGGTGATGCTATGCTTATTTGCGCATACCAACACATGTCGCAAGTAGAAAGTCATCTTTTGAGTAATATAATGATGCTTTTCTCAAAAGTGGCAATGGAGGTTTGTAAAGGTCAACAACTAGATATGTCTTTTGAAACTAGAGACGATGTTACTGTAGATGAGTATATTGAAATGATTCGTCTGAAAACAGCCGTGTTACTTGCTACTAGTTTGGAGATTGGTGCTATTATAGGTGGTGCTCCTGTAGAAGATGCAGATTTACTTTACAACTACGGCATAAACCTTGGTCTTGCATTCCAACTTCGCGACGACTATTTAGATGCATTTGGTGACCCAAAAGAATTTGGCAAGCAAATAGGTGGCGATATTAAGTGCAATAAAAAGACATACCTACTACTTAATGCGTTAAAAGCAGCAGAAGGTGCAACTGCTGAAAACTTGAGAAATTGGATAAGCGCGAGCGAGGTTGCAGACGAAAAAGCAAAGATTCAAGCAGTGCTTGATATTTATAAAGAAACAGAGTCGGACAAACGTTGCGAAGAGGCTATTCAAGATTTCTTTGAAAAATCAGTCGTTTGTGCAAAAAAATTACAACTACCTGAATATAAGAAAGATATACTAATAAATTTGGCGTATCACTTAATGGGTAGAAAAAAATAATTAAAAATTTTGTTGAAAAATAGGGAGATTTTAAAAAAATCTCCCTATTTTTATGGCGAATATCCTTAAAATCTAAAGATTATGCCATATCGTCGCTTGCCAAATACAGATGCAGCGCGCCTTCGTGCTATGAAAGTAGCCAAGGCAAAATTTGAAGAAGTAGGTTCTTCTCAGGCTGCATTCTCTACAAAAACTATGATAGAGATAAACTCCTTTATCCCTCAGTTTGAACGCGCTATTGCTGAGTATAAAATGTCTGTCTCTATGCAAAGTGAGAGGAATTCTAAATACCAACAACTTGTAAAAAATGCTAGAATGTATGTTTCGCATTTCATTCAAGTATTAAATCTCTCTTGTCTTAGAAATGAGATTAAACCAGAGAAGAAGTTGATGTATAAGCTTCTTCCAGACAACTATACGGTGCCAGATTTAAGCACAGAGGCACTTCTTTTGGAGTGGGGTAAAAATATTATTGATGGCGAAACAGAACGTACCATTAGTAGTCCTGGCAGTGCAATATACAACCCTTCAATTGGTAAAGTAAAGGTTCACTATGAGCTGTTTGCAGAGGCGTATCAAAGCAAAAAGGTTTCACAGAAAACATCTGGCAGATTTTTGGACAATATCCAAACTCTTCGCACCAAAGCAGATCAAATCATCCTAGACCTTTGGAATCAAATAGAAGGTCATTTTGCGGAGCTTGGCACAGATGCAATGCAAGAAAAATCCAAAGACTATGGCATTGTATATTATTTGCGCAGAAAGGAAAAACAAAAGTTGGGTTTGCCTGTTTCTGACATATATGACGATGAAGAATAGGCTTAAATTTTTCAGTATAAAAATAAAAGATTTTCAGTTATTTTTATTATATTTGTCCTTTGGTTTCATAGAAATCAGAGGACAAATATTTTATAGAAAAATATAAAAAAACAATATATGGAAGAAGTAGAAAAAAGCCAGCAAAATGCTGATTATGGTGCAGGTAGTATTACCGTGTTAGAAGGTTTAGAGGCGGTTAGAAAACGTCCTGCCATGTATATTGGCGACATTAGCCAAAAGGGTCTTCACCACTTAGTGTATGAGGTGGTAGACAACTCTATCGACGAGGCTATGGCTGGATATTGTAAAAATATCGATGTAGTAATCAACGAAGATAACTCTATCAGTGTGTCTGACGACGGTCGTGGTATTCCAGTGGATATACACGAAAAAGAAGGAAAGTCTGCTCTAGAGGTGGTACTTACCGTGCTTCACGCTGGTGGTAAATTTGATAAAGACAGTTATAAAGTATCTGGTGGTCTTCACGGTGTGGGTGTATCTTGTGTGAATGCGCTTTCTACATACCTAAGAGCTGAGGTGCACAGAAATGGTAAGGTTTATATGCAAGAATACGCAGTAGGTAAACCATTTGAACCAGTGAGAGTGATTGGTGATAGCGACAGAACTGGTACTACCATTACCTTCAAACCAGATGGTTCTATCTTTACCACTACTGAATACAAATTTGATATTCTTTCTGCACGTCTGAGAGAGCTTTCATATCTAAATGCAGGTATTAAACTTACTCTTACCGACAAACGCGTGGCAGAAGGTGAAGAACCATTACAAGAAACATATTTCTCTAAAGAAGGTCTTAAAGAATTCGTTCTTTATGTAGACGAATCTCGCGAAAAACTTCTAAACGATGTTATTCATATTCAAACAGACAAATATGATACACCAGTAGAAATCGCTATGACCTACAACACCTCTTACGGTGAAAATGTTCACTCATACGTAAACAACATTAACACCATCGAGGGTGGTACTCACCTTGCAGGTTTCCGTCGTGGTCTTACACGTACACTTAAGAAATATGCAGAAGAAAACAAACTTCTTGACAAACTTGAAAAAGCTAAAATAGAACTTAATGGCGACGACTTCCGCGAAGGTCTTACTGCAATTGTTTCTATCAAAGTGGCTGAACCTCAATTCGAAGGTCAAACCAAAACCAAACTTGGTAACAACGAGGTAATGGGTTCTGTGGATATGGCTGTGAGCGAAGCCCTTGGCAACTTCCTTGAAGAAAATCCAAAAGAAGCAAAACTTATTGTAGAAAAAGTAGTGCTTGCTGCTACTGCTCGTAAGGCTGCTCAAAACGCACGTAAACTTGTGCAACGTGCTAGCCCACTTTCAGGATTTGGTCTTCCTGGTAAACTATTCGACTGCTCAAGTAAAGACCCTTCTGAATGCGAATTGTTCCTTGTCGAAGGTGACTCTGCGGGTGGTACAGCAAAACAAGGTCGTGACCGTGTTACTCAAGCTATCCTTCCACTTCGTGGTAAAATCTTGAACGTAGAAAAAGCTATGACACACAAAGTGTTTGATAGCCAAGAAATCAAAAATATCTACACAGCACTTGGTGTAACTATTGGTACAAAAGACGACTCTAAGGCACTAAACTTAGAAAAACTTCGTTACCACAAGGTTATTATCATGACCGATGCCGACGTGGACGGTAGCCACATTGCAACACTTATCCTTACCTTCTTCTTCCGTTATATGAAAGAGCTTATCGAAGGCGGACACGTGTACATTGCTACTCCTCCACTATACTTGTGCAAAAAAGGTAAAGTAGAAGAATACTGCTGGAACGAACAACAACGCCTTGCTTTCATTGAAAAATATGGCAACAACGGCACAGAAAGCGGTATCCACGTACAACGTTATAAAGGTCTTGGTGAGATGAACGCTGCTCAGCTTAAAGAAACCACTATGGACAAAGCAAACAGAACACTTCGCCAAGTAACAATTGAAAACGCTATGAGCGCAGACCGCATTTTCTCAATGCTTATGGGTGATGATGTGGCTCCTCGTAGAGAGTTCATCGAAAAGAATGCTACATACGCTCGTATCGACGCGTAATATGAGTATAACAAAGCAAAATATACAGTCAGTGTGCAGCTATTTCCATATAGCTAGCACACTGCTTTTGTTTTGTAGTATTCCATTTTTCTATTCTAGATTTACTCAATATGGGTTAATCTTTTTCTTTTCTTCTTTTGCAATAGATTATGTAGCAAGTGAGAGATGGAAAAAAGGTTTCAAGATAAATTATTCCAGAATCATTTCTTTTTTCATCCTCCTACAAGTTGTCTTCCTATACGTTTTTAGTTTCTTTGAGCAGGAGCCCAGATACTTGTCTACGCTTTATGAATATCGTTTAGCCTTTGCAGGTTTTGGTATAGTAGGTTTGTTGGGAGTTTCAGACAAATTTAGAGTAAGGCATTTTGCGTATGCTTCGCTTATTTCTGCCATAGTACTTTGCGTTTTATTGTATTTAAATCTTCCCCCATGGTTTAGCGATGTTGCTACTCTAGAAGTCAAATTGAATGTATTAAGACATACTAGGGCTTTGCAAGTATGTAGTCACATGACTATAAATATCTTTTTATGTGTGGCGATTGCATTGTTTACCAAGGTATTTACGTCGTCTAAACTTAAACTAGAGAAAGCCTTTTCTGTGCTTGCAATAATCGTATATTTTGCTATGATTATGTTGTCTGAGGGAAGGGTAGGTATGTTGAATGGATGTATCTTGATGGGTTGTATTTTGCTTAGAGCAAGTATGCATAAGTTGAGATATTTAATTCCAATGTTGGTTATGTTTGTTGTAATTACTTTGTCTGGATTTCTTATTGCAACAACAAACAATCCAATTAGGTCTAAAATATCAGCATTGAACAAACCAAACCCAAGAGAATATATTTGGGAAGAAGGCATAAATAAAATAAAAGAATCTCCTATTGTTGGGGTGGGAGCTAGCACCAATGCTGCGCAACTAAAAGAAATCTTGTTGACCAATGAGGATTTGATAAAGACTGAAAAGTTTTTGTTGGACAACTTAAAGCAAGATAAGGTTTATGCCATGCATCCACACAACCAAATAATGCAGTCTTGGCTCGAATATGGCTTGTTGGGATTGCTTGTAATACTAGGTTTGTTTACCACAATTTTATTGGCAATAAGAGGTTCTCTTACACTAAATCTTATCTTTATACCAATATTTGTGCAATTGCAAACAGAGGTGATAGATGGAGGAATTACTACAATAGGATTCTGCACCTATATATACCTAATGTTGGTATTGCTAGAATCTAAGCAAGTGGGAAAAGAAAAGATAGGTGGCTTTAAATGGATTTCTCGCGCGCCAAGCAATGCGTGATAGCACAATAGCTTCCCTAAGTCTTATCTTGCCCGCACTAAGCCCTGCGCTTCCATATTTGTCTATAATATATCTTCTTATTTTATAGGTTTCTCTTTCAAACTGCAGTCTCTTACCCAAATTACTAGTGTTGCTTATAGAAGTGCCAATCTCTCTATACACGGCTGTGCATTCTGGCAAGTAGTGAACTCTATTGTGTGCTAGAATAGAAAGCCAAACAGGATAATCAAATGTGATAAACTTATTGTTGATGTAGTCTTCTATATTGCAATATTTATCAAATTCTGCGCGTCTAACGACCACTGTAACTGCTCGAATTATATTTCTTAGGAGAATGTATTTGTAGGCATCCGCTGCGCTTAATTCGCCTAAAAATGCGTCGTTTGAATAGTTTTCTTGCACTCCATCTCTATCTCTAGTCCAACCTGTGAAAGAAAGTCCATAGTCTGGGTTGTTTTCCAGAAATGAAACTTGTTTTTCTAGTTTCTCAGGGTCTGTCCAATAGTCGTCGCTCTCTAGTATGGCTATGTAGTCGCCACTAGCCTTTGAAAGAAGAAATCTGTAGTTTTCAAGCAGGCCTTTGTTTTCTTTTTGAGCAAAGAATTTTACTTTTTCAGGGTATTTGTTTGCGTACTCTGCCGCTATGTTTGCAGTATTGTCTTTTGAGCAATCGTCGTTTATCAAAAGCTCAATAGCAAATGTGCACTTTTGTGAGAGAAAACTCTCTATAGCCTGAGAAATATACTTCTCATGCATATATGTGGGCATAAGTACGCTTACCTTCATTAGAATATATTTTTAAAACGTTCTGGAAGTTTTACTACCACTTTCCACCATGCCATAGATGGTTTGTTCCAAGCGTATGGTTTACGGCAAAATGTTTGGAAAAGTCTTAGTTTATTTGAGATTTTATCTAGTTCTATAGCCTTTCTCTCTGTTACTTCCACTATAGTTCTTCTGCGTTTTTCTATGTGTTTGCCCCAGCCTGCAGCCATTCTGTCTTTGTCTGAGAAGCGAGCCATAAGCATATTGTCGTCGAAGCAACCTAGGTGAATAAGGTAAAGATGCTTTGCAATATGGAAATTGTGCCCTTTTATTCTATGAAAACCAGCGCCCCATGTGAGCGGTTGCGCCACCACTACTGGTTTGGTATAGCGGGTAGATGCAAATGCATAACTTCTTTGGCTCAAGAAATTTTCATCTTCTACAATAGGCTTTTCCTCGTTTAAATTTTGACCCACGTCTAGTCCAAGACCAGACACAGATGTTTGGATATTTAGAGTAGAAAGATATGCCCTAAGAGACATTTCTAGCTTTGGGTCAACAATAAGAAACTCGTCGGCATCACAGCCTATAATCAGGTCGTAATCTGTCAAAAGCTCCGCAGCTCTGTCTGACAAGAATTTAAGACGTGCCTTTTCAGCAGACACCACTTGGCCTTTGATTTTTTCCACTTTAGTGATGTTTACACCTTCAGACTCTGGCGGATTTTCTTGATCCAACCCGTCTAGGTAAATAAATAGATTTTCTCTACCTAGTTCCTTACCATAATATGACACCCATTTTTTCAAGAAAAAGGCATCATTTCTTGCCATTGTGATAGCTGCTATTTTTTTCATTATGTTAAGTTTTAAATGTTTTTAAATACGTTTTCCCATTTGTCGACAATGGTTTTTACAGAAAATCTTTCCACTTCTTTTAGTGATTCTTCGTGGAATTTCTTGCGTAAATCCTCATCTAGCATTACTCTATCTAGTCCCTCTGCCAATGCTTCCACGTTTAAATATGGGATTAAAAGTCCTGTTTTTTCGTGTGAAACAATATCGGCAGGACCAGTAGGGCAATCGTAACTCACGATAGGAAGTCCCATTGCCATAGCCTCGATAAGCACAAGTGGCAAGCCTTCGTTGCGCGACGACATGGCGTAAACCGAAGCATTTTTATATTGTTCAGCCACATTTTTTTGTGGTGGTAGCATTTCTATAGTGTTTTCTAGACCCAATTTAGAAATCTGATTTTCTAGCATGGCTTGCTGTTTGCCTTGACCTATAATCCTCAATTTCCAGCCTTCGTTGCGAGCTTTGGTAAGATGCCAAGCATTAATCAAATCTATAAAGTTTTTTTGCGCTCCTAGCCATCCCATTGCCATACATACTTTTTTGTCTAGTTTAGAAGGCTCAGAGGCATCTACTGTGACAGGATTGTATATGCAAATAGCATTTTTTGCCTTAAATTGAGTCTTGTATGCTTGGGCTGCGGGCTCTGTAAGCGTAACTATTAAATCTGAATATTTAGCAGCAATTTTGCGAGATAGTCTGTGTCCAAGGTGCCAGTTTACATCTACATTGAAGTGTTCCCATGTGATGGTTTTAAATCCTCTAGAGGCAGGAATATTTACAAAACTACGTCCTGCATCTACTATTAAAATAATATCAGGATTTATTTCCTTATAAATCTTGCGCATAAGTACTATGCGTCTAATATCACGAATAGGGAAGGGATACCTATCTTTTGTAGGGGCTAAGTAATGTATTTTCACACGACTATCGATAGGAAAAAATGTTTCCTTGTCGCTTCCCACAAAAGAAATGATATGCACTTCGTGTCCGCGCTCTGCTAGTTCTTTAGACAAAATAGCGGTTACGCGTTCTGTGCCACCGGGATTGTTTAATGCTTTGTTACTAAATACTATCTTCATAGTTTTATACTATATTCCAAAAACGTTCTGGAATCTCATACACCCAAAGTTGGTTTAGCATACTAGGTCTATTCCATTTGTAAGGAGGTCTAAACCATTTTTGTATAAATTGTGCCTTTCTTATTATTTTATCCCCTTTTAGAGGTTCGCTTTGGCTAATAAGGGATATGGTGCGAGTGCGAAACTCTAGGTGTTTTTCCCAACCATGGTTTTTTAGGTCGCTGTTCATGCAACGCTCTTTCAAAAACTCAAAGTCGAACCCACCAAAGTGGAAAGTGTATAAATTTGGGTCGATATGATAATTGTGACCTTTTATTCTGTGAAAACCAGAACCCCATCTCACCGGTTTGGTAATGATGCAAGGTTTGGTGTAGTCTGGAGCAATAAGAGCATAGTGTCTTTGTGCTAAAAATCCTTTGCTATAGTCGAAAGTTTCTTCTACTCCTTGTCTTTGACCCACATCGAAACCAAGTCCGCTAACAGAAGTTTTTATGTTTAGAGAACTGATATATTCTGCAAGGTTCATTCCAAGGCGTGGCTCTACCACAATGTATTCGTCTGCATCACAACCAATTACAACTTCGTATCCAGCGGCAAAAAGTTCAGCAGCCTTGTCCGACAAGAAACTCAAGCGTTTACCTTCCATAGTGTCTAGGTTGCCCGGAATGCGGTCGCAAAGTTCTATATGCACCTTTCCGGTAGGGTCTTGTGGAGGGTCTTGGTCTTTTCCGTCTAGGTAGATATAAATGTTTTCAAAACCTATCTGAGGACCATAATAATTCATCCAGCGTTCTAGAAAGAAATTGTCTCTTCTAGCACGAGTAAGTAATGCTATTTTTTTAAGTTTTTTCATTTGGTTTAAACACTTTCTTTAAATCTTTCAGGAATAGTAACCACTAGTTTCCAATAATACATATAAGGTCTAAGCCATGCAAATGGGTGTCTAATGATGGTTTGTAAAAATCTTGCAATTGGCAGAAATTTGTCCCCATCTTTAGCATTGCCCTCGTTTGCCAAACGTATAGTCCTATAACGTTGTTCTAGATGCTTGCTCCACCCTGCGTTTATCTTTTCTTTATCTTTTATTCTTTCCATAAACATATCATTGTCAAATGACCCAAAATGGAAAAGATAAAGATTTTTGTCTATCTTGTAGTTGTGATTTTTAGTTCTATGAAATCCAGCACCCCAACGTATATCACGCGCTTTCACCACAGGTTTTGTATATTGAGAGTCTAAAAGCGCATATTTTCTTTGAGAAAGATATGGCTTTTCTGGATTTATAGGTTTTTCTTCTTTTAAGTTGTGCCCTACATCTAGACCAAGTCCAGACACAGAGTTTTTAATCTTTATTTTAGAAAGATATTCTTTAAGAGAAAGATTTGTTTTTGGGTCTACAACTAAATATTCATCTGCGTCTCCACCAATCACAAGGTCGTAGGTTTTAAGAAGTTCGGCAGATTTTTCATTGAGAAATGCAATTCTAGTGCGGTCACCCTTGGTCATTTCTTCCTCTTTGTGTTCACATAGAGTCACATTTGCCTTGCCCACATTTTTTGGTGGCACTTGGTCTTTACCATCTAAAAAGATATAAAGATTTTCTTCTCCAAGTTGCTCTCCATAATACGATATCCACTTTTCAAGGTAAAAGTTATCGTTACGGGCCATAGTTATAGCGCATATTCTTTTCATATTGCAAATATAACTAATTTTTTTATTATTTTTGTAGTCAATAAAAGTGAATAAAATGACCACATTAGAAAATATATCACTGCCAATATCAGAAGATTTGCATAAGTTTAAGGTTGCTTACAAGCAATCACTTCATTCCAACAACCCTCTTTTACAAGAGATAGTTGCACACGTGACCAAATCTTCGGGTAAAATGATGCGACCTATTTTAGTAATGCTATCTGCTGGGCTAACAGGTGGAATTACCGATAGCACTATAAGCGCGGCGGCATCGCTAGAACTTCTACACGTGGCAAGCCTTATTCACGACGACGTGGTCGACAACTCTGATATGCGTAGAGGACTTGCCTCTGTGATGGCCAAATTTGAAAACAAGGCGGCTGTGCTTGGAGGCGACTATTTCCTTTCTACCGCACTTTGCGAAGCAGTGAAAACTCAAAATATAGGTGTGATGGAAACCATATCAAACCTTGGTCGCATACTTATAGATGGAGAACTTCTACAGCTTACCGAAAGTAGAAACCACAGTTTCAAAGAAGAAAATTATTTCTCAATCATCAAAAGTAAAACTGCTGCACTATTTGCTGCATCTGCCAAACTAGGTGCTTTAACAGCAAAATCTTCATCTGAAGAAAACGTTGAGAAACTTACCCAACTAGGAGAAAATATTGGTATTTGTTTCCAAATAAAAGATGATATTTTCGATTTCGACTCAAGCAACAACACAGGCAAACCATACGGCAACGACATTCAAGAAGGAAAAATCACCCTTCCTCTTCTTTATGTGTACAACCATGCTTCAGAAGAAGAGAAAAAGTACATTTCTGAATGCATTCTTGAAAAAAATGTAGACGAACTAGTAAAAATCGTTGCAGAAAATGGTGGTATTGAATACGCAAATATGTTGTTGAATCGCTACTACACCAAAGCCCAAAAAATCCTCGAAGACTTCCCTACATCAGAAACCAAAGAGGCATTGGAATTGTATATTGAGTATTTATTAAGTAGGAATAAGTAAGCAATTATTTTCTAGGAAGATATTTGTCCTTGTCTATTAAGTATATCAAGGGAGAACACATTAAATTAACCCGCATCGCGGGTTTTGTCTTTTGTTGTAGGCAGGTGTTGAGCGTAGCGATAACGCCTGTGTTGTAGCGATAATAACCCCACCCACCACGCCTTAACCCCCATCGGGGGTTACCTTTTGTTGTAGGCAGGTGTCAGAGGGCTTTAGCCCATCGACGCCTGTGTATGGGAATATTACACCCCACCCACCACGCCCGTAGGGTGTGGGTCTTGCCCAAATAAAATAAAAACATTACATTTGCATAAAATTAATTATTAACCATAAATTCTTAATCAATATGGCAAACACCTATAGTCAAATTTACGTTCATTTCATTATTTCCGTTAAAAATAGAATGCCCCTAATTAAGCCAGAATGGGAGCAAAGGCTATATCAATACATAACAACATCTATTGATAACCGCAAAAACAAGACATTAATAATAAACGGCACGAAAGACCATATTCATATATTCGTTTCAATGGATAACTCAGAATCGCCTGCCAAACTAATGCTTTGCATCAAACAATTCTCTTCTAAATTTATTAAGAACAATTTCAATAAGGATTTCTCGTGGCAAGAAGGCTACGGTGCTTTCTCATATACAAAATCTCACATTGATAATGTCTTCCAATACATCAAAAATCAAAAAGAACACCATAAAAAGGTGTCCTTTGCTGATGAATATAGAAATATCCTATCTAAATTCGGTTATGGGGATATTTATATTTAGTTTATTTACTACTCTTTTTCCGATTACATTCGCGACATAACATTTGGCAATTTGAAGCTATTGTTCTACCGCCTTCTTTCCATGGTGTGATATGGTCGCCTTCCATTTGCTCTATTTCAAAATGTTCACCGCAATGAGGGCAAATTCCTTTTTGTCTTTCATAAACTTCACGTTTTGTATTAGCATCAAATAATCTAATACCCAATTGTCTTTCATCGCCAGTAAGAACGTATGTGTAAATGCCCGACTTTTTCTCCACATCACTATCCATCATCAGTCTTGAGACTTGTTCTTCAAGAATAGAAGGGTTTAGAGGTAATGTATTATATTTATTATACAATGGTCCCCATGCAATTCCTTTCATTTCCTTACGATATTTAGGGAAGATATCTTTGACCCAATTAATGACACTGGTGAAATAATTCCATAAAGTTGTTGCGGTTGGGTCGTGTTGGTGTTTCCCCATATATTCTTCAATTTTTCCCTCAGAAATCCAATCTATTGCAGTTTGTAAATAATCTTGACGTATTGGAGAACCTGTTAGGTATTTGCTTGCTAGTCCATAGGCCGCGCAATTAGTTTTACTAAAATGACGTTTTGCGTCGCTTACCCAAGAACCTGCGTAAACTGCATTACGTAGTTCTTGTTCTGTTAGTTTTTCTCCTGCGATATTGATGGTCTTGAACCATTTAAGTTTTTCACTATCAGAACCATCGCATATATAAACATTTAATTCGTAGTTTAAGATTTGCTCTTGCTCGTCTTTTTGTAAGTTGTGAAAATACCTAAAGTTAAAAGCGAAATCACCATTTACATATTGGCAAATAGAAATAGTACGTTGTTGACCGTCTATGATTTCGTATGTTCCATCTTGACGAACCGCCCAATACATTACGTTTAATGGAAAACCTTGTGTAAGAGTGTCAATTACCGCATTACGCTGACTTTCTTTGTAAATAAACTCTCGTTGATAAGGTGGACGGACATCCAATTTACCACCATAAGCAACTACACCGTTTTCTTCTTTATCTTTGTAACAAGCTGTTAATTCTCGTACGGTAATTTTATGTAATTCAATTTTCATAGTGATGGTTTTATTGGTTCATATTAGGTTGTCTGCGACGAATAAGAATACGTGCATAAATTTCTTTTCCATCAATTTTAAAACGGTGTCCAAATCTTGGGTTATCTAAAACATAACGATCTAATCCTAATATCTCAAATTGTTCAGGATTATATTTGTCTAAGAAAGTTATAGGAACACCCATTTTTCCATAATAGTTACTTGGTATTTCAGAGACCTTATTAACGTTAATTGCATCATAATCATCATATTTAATATAGTTATCTTCTGAATACGTTTGGTATAATATTAAATCTTCATGTCTTTTAGGGATATCCAAATTAGTAAACCAACATATATTTCCTAAACTTCTCCATTTTTTGCCACATTCATCTATCCAAAAACGAGTTTCTCGTGGTTCATAATAATCAGGAACTCTAAACTCCATATTTCCAAATTTATAACCCAACCAAACTCTATTCTCTTGAAGTAAGGAAAATACTTCTTTGTATGTAAGATCATTTTGATTCCCTAAGATTAAGAATTTTTTGTCATACTTAATTAATTGGGCGATATATTCTCTAAATAATGAGAAAGGAGGATTTGTGACCACAATATCCGCTTGTTTTAAAAGTTCTATACATTCAGCACTCCTAAAATTGCCATCACCTTTAAAATATTGTACTCCAATCTCTTCTGCATCAGGAATGCCACTTCCGTTTTTATCTCCGTTATATTCTAACCAGATGGCTCGTTCAGAATTATGTTCACTAAAAAGGTCTCGTTCTTGATTCTTATAACATGTAGTTATTAATTTTTTTAATCCCAATTTCTCAAAATTGTAACTGAAGTAATGAAAGAAATTACTAACACGAGGATCATCACAATTACAAAGTACAACTTTATCCTTAAAATGTGATTTGTAATGTTTTAGTTCATTTTCTATGTCGGTTAGTTGTGTATAAAACTCATCCTCTTTTACTCTCTTAGCTCTGTGGAGATTCTTGTTACCTGCCATGCGATTGAAAGGTTATGCATAAACCATCAATCACAATGAGACAAAAAAAAGTGCAGACTTCTCTACTCGCGTTCACGGGAAGCCTAGGAAGAAACCCGCCATACCACATAGAAGAAGCCTACACCGAATCGGTGCAAGTATCAACATTACGTGGTAGGTGGTATCCTCCAGGGATTACCGTGAACTTCTTAACTTGTCCGTCTCAAAAGAAACAGTTTCCTAGGCTTTTTCGTTTTGAACGCGAATAATAGTTAATGCTTGGTTAATATGTAAAAATTATGTATCTATTTATTTCAGCTTTATTCTCTTTTTCTTTTACAAACACAAATATACATTTAAAATTTTTAATTACTATCATTTTGTGTATAGAATCTTCAAGAGGATTTTTAATGTGGGCGGTGCAGTCGCCGAGAAGGCGACTTAGACCACTAGTATGGGGTTGACAGGTTTGTTTATATAGGATACGATTATACTAGTGGTCTGCATTGCTCCGCAATGCGCACCGCCCACATTAAAAATCCCGATTGGTGGGGAGGAGTGTGGTATGGTTGAGGAATATCACGTTTACAGGCGTTATCGCTGCGCTCAACACCTGCCTACAACAAAAGACAAAACTCGCTACGCGAGTTATAACTCCTAATTACTCGCTACGCTCGTGATTTTGCTCCCGCTCGGCAATGCTTAAGCAAGCTTATCATTGCTCTCGCTTACTCGCAAAATTGCTAACTACCTTAGCACTTCCATTCTGTTGGCATCCAAGCGGATGAAGGTAAATAGAAGTAGGGTGAAGCCCCAAAGGGAAGAGCCTCCGTAGCTGATAAGGGGTAGAGGAATACCGATAACAGGGGTGATACCAGTAACCATGCCCAAGTTTATAAAGAAGTGGAAAAGGAAAATGCAGACTATTCCATATCCATAGATGCGCGAGAAGGCAGACCGTTGTCTTTCTGCAATGTATATCAGCCTAATCATAAGTGTGGCATAGATAATCACAAATAGGGTAGAACCCATAAATCCCCATTCCTCTGCAATAGTACAAAATATGAAGTCTGTATCTTGTTCGGGTACGTAGTTTAGTTTTGTTTGAGTGCCATTTAGGTAACCTTTGCCCATGATTCCACCAGAACCAATTGCAATCTGAGATTGTCTCACATTGTAGCCTGCACCTTGAGGGTCGTCTTCAAGCCCTAGCACAATCTTGATACGAATTTGTTGGTGAGGAGCAAGAATATTATTGAAAGCATAGTTTGCACAGCCAGAAATAGCAATAGACAAAAGTAGGAAACTTGCTATAAGCAGATATGTACTTCTATGCATTTTAATCCCCCAAGCAAGTAGAAAAATAATGCTAATCCCAATGCTAAATGCTGCAGCATACCATGTTTTGAATGCAGGAACAAAGTTTGCCAAAGCAATTCCGATGGCATAAATGCCGATGTTTATACCAAGGAAAGTGTACATGCAAGTGTTGTCTTTGGTATATATTTTCATGAAAACAAGGGCTGTAATCACTGCTATTGCAAACACTAAAATGAAGCCAAAAAGTTCTGGCACATCTACTCCTACAACGGCATCGGGTAGGTTGTTGTATCTAAGCACAAGCACAAAAAACACTATGGCAAACACCCCAAGTATGAGTATAATCCCATTCATTCCCTCTCTGAAAAGCAAAAGGAAAAACGAGAAAAACACCAATGCAGACCCTGTTTCGCTCTGAGCGATGATAATTGCAGCAGGAAGCAAAATAATGCCAATGGCAAGCATAAGGTCCTTGTTTCTGCTCAAATCTACCTGAGGTTTGCTTAGGAAGGCAGAAAGGCAAAGGCAAGTGGCGTATTTAGCAAATTCTGCGGGTTGTATCTTAAATGCCCCAAAGTCGAGCCATGAGTGCGAACCTTTGGTGTCGGTGGCTAAAAATATAGTAGCAATAAGCAAAATAATCATGAGGACATAGAAGATATAGGCTATATTGCTATAAAATTTACTGTCTATGTTTAGGATAACAAACCCAATAATAAATGCAGTGCAAATCCAGATAATTTGTTTACCATGGTTTACAGAGAAATTAAAAATTTCGGCATTGTCGTAGTCGTAACAAGCAGCATAGATTGTGCACCAACCTATAAAAATCAAGATTACGTATAGACCAATAGTCCACCAATCTAGCATTTTTAATATGTTCTCTTTTCTTCTCACTTTACTTCTTTTCTTTAGGTTCAATTACACTCTCCATCATGCGTTTCTCTATATGCAATCTTTTGGTTGCAATTTCTCTATGTAGATATTTCTCTATCATAAGACTCGCAATAGGCACAGCCCATGTGGCACCAAAACCAGAGTTTTCCACATACACGGCAATTGCTATTTGAGGATTATCTTTCGGAGCAAAAGCCATAAAAATAGAGTGGTCTTCACCATGAGGGTTTTGTGCAGTACCAGTTTTGCCACAGTAGGTCACCCCATCAATTTGCCCGTTGAAGCGAGCAGTACCCTTTGTTACCACGGCTTCCATACCCTCTTGCACCACGTCGAAATATTTCTCTTTTATATTCACCACATGCTTTGTGCGATATAAAGAATCAATTTCACCTCCCTCTATACTTTTAATAATATGTGGTGTGTAGAAATATCCTTTATTTGCAATAAGGGCAGCAAGGTTTGCTATCTGAATAGGCGTTGCCAAAATTTCACCTTGACCAATAGATGTGGAAATAATAGTAGAAGATTTCCACCTATTTTTACCATAAATTTTGTCGTATGTGGTAGATTTGTAAATTGTACCTCCCTTTTCGTTTGGGAAGTCTATGCCAAGTGGAGTGCCAAATCCCATAGACATTACATAGTCTCTCCACACATTGTATGCCCCATCTGTGGTGCCATATTTATCAAGGTTTAGGTCTAAAAAGTTTCTTAAAGCATAACCATAGTAAGCATTGCAAGAGTGTTGGATAGAAGCACGCAAATCTAGAGGCGATTTGTGTTCGTGGCATCCCATTTTCTTGGTT
>JAXJWL010000227.1:0-3954 GCA_036308065.1 Paludibacteraceae bacterium | reverse complement strand
GGGAGTAACATACACTCCACACCCAAACATTGCAATAGAAGCAGGTTACGAATTTTTATATTCAAATGCAGAAGTAATGGAACATTGCGTAAAACTTTCTGCCATTCCACAAGTAGAGTTAGGAGACTTTTCACTTTCTCTGCAAGAAACAGCGCAGATGACATACTCAATGTTTGAAAAATCTTACAATTGGCAGATAGTGAGCAATTTGGAAGTTGCATACGCCATACCAAACACTCCCCTGTCAACATACATTTACACAGAAATGACCAATCCGCTGGGCACGTCGACAGGTTCTGGCACTTCGACAGGCTCAGTGACCGAAACAGGCTCAGTGACCGACCCCGTTCAAAACACCCCTTGGTACGACGAATTTTGTCACGGAGTGGGACTAGATTGGAGCATCGACGAGATAAACACATTAGGCATATATTATGAATTTTCTCACACAGTAGATTCATATTCACATTTAATAGGTATAGGTTACACCGCTAGTTTTTAACTATAAAACATAGATAACAATGAAATTATCGGACATAAAAATGGGCGACAGTGCCATCATTGCAAAAGTACACGGCACTGGCAAATTTAGAAGACGAATCATCGAAATGGGATTCGTTAGAGGACAAAAAGTGGAAGTTCTTATCGGCGCTCCGCTCAAAGATCCTATTAAATACAAAATTATGGACTACGAGGTTTCACTTAGAAGAAACGAAGCCGAATTTATAGAAGTAGTTAGCATAAACGAAAAAGAAACTGCCATAAAATCAGACAATTATGGCACTATCGAATACGACCCAATCTCTATTGCCAAAAAGAAAGGTAACACTATCAACATTGCCTTAGTAGGTAACCCAAACTCAGGTAAGACCTCTCTTTTCAACATTGCCTCTGGCAAACACGAGCACGTGGGCAACTACACTGGCGTAACAGTAGATGCAAAAGAAGGAAATATCGACTACAAAGGTTATCACCTAAATATTTTCGACCTTCCTGGCACATATTCGCTTACAGCATATTCTCCAGAGGAAGTGTTTGTGCGTAAGCATATTATGGAGCAAGACCCAGACCTTATTATCAACGTGGTTTCTGCATCAAACCTAGAAAGAAATCTATATCTTACCACCCAACTTATTGATATGGACATTCCTATGGTTATTGCACTAAATATGTACGACGAACTTGAAAAAAGCGGTGCAAAACTAAACTATAAGGAACTTTCAAATATGCTTGGTATTTCCATCATTCCTACTCAGGCAAAAGATGGATTTACAGAAAACAGCGGTATTTCAGAACTTTTCGACGCAGTTATTAGCACATACGAAGGCAAAAACGCTACCACAAAACACATTCACATTAACCACGGTGGCGACCTTCAAATAGCTATAAATCACATAAATAAACTTATAAAGAAGTCTGACAACTACCAAAACCACTTCTCTAGCCGTTTCTTTGCCGTAAAACTACTTGAAAACGACAAAGGCGCAGAAGATTTTGTAAAAACACTTAGCAACGCAGACGAAATTTTAGCATACAAGGAAAAAACTGTTCCTCATATTGAAGCAGAACTAGACGAAGACTGCGAGTCTGCTATCATCAATGCAAAATATGG
Organism: Paludibacteraceae bacterium; assembly: GCA_036308065.1. Taxonomy (GTDB): domain Bacteria; phylum Bacteroidota; class Bacteroidia; order Bacteroidales; family Paludibacteraceae; genus Enterocola. The sequence continues at coordinate 2,342 of JAXJWL010000227.1, read as the reverse complement.
TTTCATTAGCGGAGCGTTAAACGAAACCTACACCGAACCAAAGAGAAAAAACACAGGACTAACCAATATTTTAGACCCTATTGTAACCAACAAATTCCTTGGTTACCCTATCTTCATCCTATTTATGTGGCTTATGTTTGAATGCACATTTGTGCTTGGCGCATATCCACAAGATTGGTTAGACGCAGGTGTAGGCATGCTCAACGAATACTTAGCAGGTGTATTGCCAGCTGGTCCATTCACCGACCTACTTCTAGACGGTATCATTAGCGGTGTAGGCGGAGTACTAGTTTTCCTACCAAACATCCTTATTTTATACTTCTTTATCTCACTAATGGAAGACTCTGGCTACCTATCTCGTGCCGCCTTCATTATGGATAAAATTATGCACAAAATGGGACTTCACGGAAAATCTTTCGTACCTATGCTAATGGGATTTGGTTGCAACGTTCCTGCCATTATGGCCACAAGAACTCTTGAAACCAAGCACAGCAGACTTATTACGATGCTTGTAATTCCGTTTATGTCTTGCACCGCCAGACTCCCAGTTTATGTGTTATTCTCAAAAATATTCTTCCCAGAACACGCCTCTAGCGTAATGCTTCTACTATACGTGTTAGGCATACTTGTAGCCGTGATTTCTGCCAGAATATTCAAACGCTTTATGATTAAGGGCGACGAAACACCATTCGTTATGGAACTACCTCCATATCGTGTGCCAACCCTAAAATCTGCCATTCACCACATGTGGGAAAAATCTGTTCAATACCTAAAGAAAATGGGTACTCTGATTCTATTTGCATCTGTAATCATCTGGGCGTTAGGCTATTTCCCAATGGCAGAAGATGAAAATATGACACCATCTGAGCAACTAGAACAAAGCTACATTGGTAGAATTGGTAAATTTATTGAGCCAGTAATCGAACCACTAGGTTACAACTGGAAAATGGGTATCGGCATTGTTGCTGGTCTTCCTGCTAAAGAACTTGTAGTAAGCACATTAAGCGTACTTTACACCGATAGCGACGAAGAAACAGAAGAAAGCAACATTCTTGCAGCAGCTATGAAAAGTGAAGTAAGAGCAGATGGAACACCACTTTACACTCCTGCTACCGTACTTTCATACCTAGTATTTATCTTGCTTTGCTTCCCATGTATCGCCACCATTATGGCAATAAAATCTGAAAGTGGCAGTTGGAAATGGGCTCTATTCTCTGCCGTTTACACCACTGGCGTGGCATGGATTTTAGCATTTGCAGTATACCAAATTGGAGGCCTATTCCTATGATTATCCAATGGATTTTAGTTTCTATAATAGTACTTTTCGCTCTCATTTTCGTAGGGCGAAAAGTTTACCTCAGCTTCAGAGGCAGAAATAAGTGTGCTTGTTGTACCAAAGACTGCCCGCTACGAAGAGTTAGAAGTTAGGAGTTAATAATTCCTAATTCCTAATTCCTAATTCCTAATTTATTTCTACCTTTGCACCATATTATAAAACAAATAAAAAATATGATATCTAATCACAAAGGTTTAAGCGAAGCAGAAGTATTAAAAAGTCGTGAAGAGCACGGCGTAAACCTTCTTACCCCACCAAAAGAAACTCCATGGTGGCAACTTTACCTAGAAAAATTTAAAGACCCAATCATAGTCATCCTACTTGTTGCCACAGCCATTTCACTTGGTTTTGGCATTATGGAAGGCAACTTCACCGAGTCTATTGGTATCATCGTAGCCATTTTGATTGCCACTGGTGTAGGTTTTTGGCAAGAATACAGCGCCAAAAAGAAATTTGACGCTATGAAAAGCGACAAAGACTACGAAATGGTAAAAGTACGTCGCGATGGCAACGTAATAGAAATCACCAAAGACCAACTTGTTGTAGGAGACGTAGTTATACTTTCTGCTGGCGACGAAATCCCTGCAGATATAGAACTTTACGAAGCCACCGACATGAAGGTACAAGAAGCTGCTATGACAGGCGAATCTGTTGGCGTTTCAAAATACCCACTTGAGAGTCCATACACAGGTTCTGGATTCGCACCAAACCTACTTCTTCGTGGCACCACCATAGAACAAGGCATGGGCGAAGGTATTGTAGTAAAAGTTGGCGACGACACAGAAATTGGTAAAACTACACGCCTTGCCTCTGTAGAAACAGGCAACAGAACTCCACTCGAAGAAAAACTAGACGAACTAGCTTCAAAAATAAGCAATATAGCCTTCTTTGTAGCAGGCCTTATGTTTGTGATGTTCAACGTTCTTCATTGGTTAAGAGGAGCAGAATTTGCATGGAATCTTGAACTTCTTCTCACAGAAATCGAATTCCTAATGGGCGCTGTAGT
>JAXJWL010000226.1:0-1133 GCA_036308065.1 Paludibacteraceae bacterium | reverse complement strand
TATGAATACCGCTAAATGCAAATTCTTCAAGACCGGTCACTGAGCCTGTCGAAGTGCCCGAAGTGAACGTGCCCAAGCTAGCAATCTTAATATTTTCGTATGGACTTTTCACTTCTCCTGTGGTTTTGTTTGTCCAAGCGGTTAAGTTGCCCTCTGCATTAAAAAGCAGCGCTCTGGTACTATTTCTTTTGCTCACAAGTAGTGTGGCAGCAGAGTCTGCCTTGCTATGTGCTGCAATAAGGGCTTTTAAATCTACATTAGACAAAATATCCACATTGTGAATAAGGAAAGGCTCATCGCCAAGCAAATCTACTGCGTGTTTTATAGCACCGCCAGTCTCAAGGAGCATTTGTCTCTCGTCAGAGAAAAGTATCTCTACTCCAAAACTATTTTGGCTTTTTACATAGTCTATTATCATATCACCGAAGTGGTGAATGTTTATCACTATTTTTTTGCAGCCTGCTGCTTTTAGTTTTTCTATTACGTGTGCAAGCAGTGGTTTTCCGCCCACAGGCACAAGTGCTTTTGGCATGGTGTCTGTAAGTGGTTTTAGGCGTGTGCCCAGTCCTGCTGCAAATATAAATGCGTTCATTTTATTATTCTTTTTATCTTCTGTTCGCGATGTGTAAGGCGTATTTGCACTCCAAATTTTTCAGAAAGGTGTTGCGCTAGGTGTTCTGCTCCATACACAGACCTATGTTGACCTCCTGTGCAACCAAAGCTAAACTGCAAGTGAGTAAAACCTCTCTCCAAATAGCGAGCCACAGAAGCGTCGGCAAGTGCGTATACGCTGTCCATAAAGGTGAGCATTTCGCCGTCTTCTTCAAGGAAGTCTATTACACCTTTGTCTAGTCCTGTAAGTTGTTTGTATTCTTTGTATCTGCCAGGATTGTGCACGGCACGGCAGTCGAACACAAAACCACCTCCATTGCCAGAATAGTCTGCTGGAATGCCTTTTTTGTATGAGAAACTGTAAATATCTACACAAAGTTTGCTAGAGTCTATCTCTTCGGCAGTTTTGTCTGTGTGATATTCAATTAGTTTATTTAGAAGAGAAACTAGGTAATCGATGCCTGTAAACTTACACTCTTCAAGCAAACTCTTTAGGTTTTTTATAGCAAACGGAATGCTGC
>JAXJWL010000225.1:0-2055 GCA_036308065.1 Paludibacteraceae bacterium | reverse complement strand
GTTTTCAATTGAGATACCTTTAACTGCTTTGTTGATTTTTCTCATTAAACCTTGAAGCACAGTACCAGGACCACATTCTACCACTTGTTCAGCACCGTCTGCAATCATATTTTGTACAGATTGAGTCCATTTTACAGGAGCTGTAAGTTGAGCAACTAAGTTTTTCTTAATCACCTCTGGGTCGGTTTCACCTTTTGTGCTCACGTTTTGGTAAACTGGGCAAATAGGAGTTTTAAATGTGGTTTGTTCGATAGCAGCTGCTAGTTCTTCTCTTGCTGGGTCCATAAGTGGAGAGTGGAATGCACCGCCAACAGAAAGTTTAATAGCACGAAGAGCACCTGCTTCTGTAAGTTTTTCGCAAGCAATATCGATAGCTTCGTGAGTACCAGAAATTACTAATTGTCCTGGGCAGTTGTAGTTTGCAGGCACTACTACACCTTCGATAGAAGCACAAACTTCTTCAACTACTTCGTCTGCAAGACCAATGATAGCAGCCATAGTAGAAGGAGCCGCTTCACATGCTTTTTGCATAGCCATTGCACGTTTTGACACCAATTTAAGACCATCTTCAAAATCTAAAGCACCTGCAGCCACTAGAGCAGAAAACTCACCTAATGAGTGACCTGCTACCATACTTGGGGTGAATTTGTCAGCATTGGTTTTAGTCAAAATTACAGAATGTAAAAATACTGCTGGTTGAGTTACTTTAGTTTGACGTAGGTCTTCGTCTGTACCATCAAACATTAAATCTGTGATACGGAAACCTAATACTTCGTTAGCTTTTTCAAAAAGTTCTTTTGCTAATTCAGAGTTCTCATACATGTCCTTACCCATTCCTACGAATTGAGCACCCTGACCTGGGAATACATAAGCTTTTTTCATAATTGTTCTTTATTAGTTTTAGTTAAAAACATTGATTTTTATGTTCTTCAGCTACAAAATTACGTTATTTTTATGAAAATATATACTTTCTCTTTTAAAATAGTTCATTTTTCTTTAAATTTGCGTGTATTTTTCTACTATGGCACTAATAAATGAAAACTATTTGAAACTTCCGGAGTATTATTTCTTCAATGAAATCCAACAAAAGGTTAATGCTCACAAGATAATCAATCCTAAAGCTAACGTGATTAGTTTGGGGTTGGGCGACGTTTCACAGCCAATTCCAGCATCTGCTCTAAATGCAATGAAAAGTGCGGTAGAAGAATTGTCAGACCCAAAAACTTTTAAGGGTTATGGTCCTGAAACTGGATACAATTTCCTTAAAAACTGCATCATTAAATACGACTATGCACCTCGTGGCGTAACTCTAAATCACGATGAGATTTTTATTAGCGATGGTTCTAAGTCTGACGTGGGCAATATCGGTCACATTTTTGGTAGAGACAATATTATAGGTATTACAGACCCTGTTTATCCTGTTTACGAAAATGCAGCCATCATGGGTGGTCGTTCTGGTTACCTTACAGACAACAATCTTTGGAGCAATATTGTTTATATTCCTTGCTCTTCAAAAAACAATTTTGTGCCAGAACTTCCAAAGGAAAAGGTTGACATTATTTATCTTTGCTACCCAAACAACCCTACAGGTATAGCTCTAACAAAAACAGAACTAAAAAAATGGGTGGACTATGCGCTTGAAAATCACGCAATTATCATATACGATGGTGCATATTTCTCATACATTACCGAGAAAAATGTTCCCCACTCTATTTATGAAATAAAAGGTGCGAAGAAATGCGCTATCGAGATAAGAAGCTACTCTAAAACAGCAGGTTTCACTGGGCTAAGATGCTCATACACAGTAGTGCCTCACGAAATTATTGGTTTCACCCTTTATGGTAATGCAATTGAGGTAAACAAACTTTGGTGGCAACGCAACACCACATATTATAATGGTACTTCATACGTTATTCAAAAAGGTGCAGAAGCGCTTTACTCACCAGAAGGAATGCAAGAGGTGAAAGAAATGGTTTCTTATTACCTAACCAATGCCAAAATAATAAGAGAAGAGCTTACAAAATGTGGTTTCACCGTGTATGGTGGCGTAAACTC
>JAXJWL010000224.1:0-17001 GCA_036308065.1 Paludibacteraceae bacterium | reverse complement strand
TTATCATTATCACAATTGGATTGCTATAGTAAGAGGAATTTTAGCAAAATAGTATATTTTATTAGTAATTTTATCTATATGTTAATAAAAATCGCTTTAAATACTTGTCTAAAACGTTTGAAGGTAGTAAATTTGGAGGATTGAAGATAATTATGGATGAATCGCGTATTATAAAGTCTGTCAAGTATCACGTGTTAGAACAATACTTGAATAAAGGCAAGATATGGCATCGAGATGAATTGATAGCATATCTTGCCGCTATTACCTATCCTTTTTTAGGAAAGGTATATGAAGGGATTGCTAAATATGGTTTTTTAAATAAAGATTTTCAAAAAAGGTTAGAAAAATTTTGTAAAAATAAAACTAATAAAGATGTCTTGAAGAATCTTTCTTTTGAATCACTTGTTTTTCTCTTTATAGAGAATTTTTGCCCTTTATTCAATAATTCAAGTAAAGATTTGTATATTAAAAATGCGATTACTATAATAGATTCTATTACGGAAGAAGGGTATATTTCAATTAAAAAGGAGCATGAAGTATGCCAAAAATTAATAAATGCATATAAAGTTGATGCAAATTTAACAGAGTATGGTTCAGAAGTTTATGTTAAAAGTGTAGAAGTAAACAAAAATGTTTTACAACCTATTGGAGTAGAAACTACATCTACCTCTGAGATTTTAGATGATTCGGAAAGTAACTCGCTAAATAATAAAGAATCTTTGCCGAATGAAATATCAAAATTGCCAGGTAAGAGTGAAGTAAAAGAAAAGGATAGAAGTCTTATAGAAATAGAAAATAAATTAAATCTCTTCTGGAAAAATAATATAGGTAATATTTCTGATTATGAAAGTAAAATGCCATATGTATGGAAACTACGAATCTCATATGAAGTATATTTGAGTCTTAAAGATTTGTTGAAACAACTATGTAACCCCGACATAAAAAAGACATATATCTTAAAAAATCATAGTGAAAAACTATTTGTTTATGTAGCAGAGTGGTTTAAATGGGAGTATGAAGGAAGAGAAAATAAAGCTTTAGATGTATTTAAAAAAAATATATCTGCGTCTGATATTTGGGAACAATGTAATGAATGGAATTGTTGTCTATATAAAATAGTTCAAAACGATGCACATCTCTATTCTTTATATGCATTAGGGGGAATGCCGTTAAGGATATCAGATTCGGATAAACTAAATAAACTATATCAGCTATTTTCCCAAGAAGAAGAGTATGAAGAAGGAGAACTTGTAGAAGAATTAGAAAGTGTATTTTCTACAAATTCAGCGGCATTGTCTAAATCTTTAAAAGCAGATGATGGTAGTTTAAATAATTTTATTAAGGAATTATATGATTCGGAGAATTTTGATATACTTCCAGATGCTGAAGATAGAGAAATAAAAAAAATAATAGAAAATATAAAAGTTTATCTTAATGAAGGTCGTGAAAAGCAAAAATCAATTAAAGAATATTTAAAAGGAATTTGGGAGTTATATACTTTTGAAGATGAAGAAGAATGTTCTTTGTCTTTTATATTGAAAGTTGGATTTGATAAAGATGAATGTAATATACCTTCAAAGGTATATAAGGATACATCAAGGTTTAATATTGCAGTTCTAAATCGAGGAAATATAGAGGATGAGGATATAAATATTCCTTATATTAGGTTTTCTAGGAAAGAAGATAAGTTTATTGGGTGGGCGACAAATAATTATTTGTATTTACATGATACAAAAGAGGAAGTACAAGTTGAAATATATAAGGATAATTGTGTCTTGCCAGATATAGTATCTTTCTCTTTAAAGGATAAATTTGCAAAAGGACAATCATATATAGAATTATATTCAAATGGTTTATCTGGTTGGAGTACAAAAAAGAATAAACAGTCTAATAAGGCTATATTATTCCCTTTGGGTGAATACAATGTAGATGAGAGGTGTAATCCGAGAACAAAAACAATAAATGGAGAAACTTGGGTTTTATGTAATGTTATAGATGAATTAATTCTTATAGATAATGAAAATAGAAAACATAGTGTCTTTAAAGAAGTTTTTATTAGTACTGAATTGCCTCATTATAATTTTCTAAAGTATGAAACAAATGACTCTATAGTAAAGGTTATTGATAGTAATGGAAATGAGGTAGAGGCAAATATTATTTTTGGTATACCGGATAAATTAAGCGTTTGGGCGAGTATTAATAATAAAAAAGATAGAAAAATAAAAGAATATAAGTTTGGAAAATCTGGAATAGAAGTCTCTTTTATAGATTCATCTAAAAAATCTATTCTTTCAAAAAATAACTTGCCAGGAATAGGAACTTTTAATTTAATTTCATCTATAGATGGTTTTAAAGGAGAAGATAAGAAAATATGTTTTTTTCTTCCAGAATCTTTTATAAAACGCGATTTAAAAAATAAAAGAATTATTTTCCCGAATGTTATAGGAATTAAATCTATTAGTTATAGATGTCCTAATGATGAGCGTGAAAATATATTGAATAAAAATAACGGAAAGTTTATTTATGAGGATAAAGAAGAGGAGTTGTCATATGAGTATATAACGTTCAATATTAAAACAGATAATAATGAAAAAGTTTTATTGAATGTATTTCGTCCATTGAAATGCAGATGCTTGTTCTATGATAATCAGCAAGAATGTTATAGTGATATTGAAGAAACGATTAATATTCCATATGCGTTAAAAGATAGGTTTTCAATGAGTGTATTTGGTGAAGAAGGAGTTGAAGAATATACTTTTACAGATTATAGATTAGATGGTAGAGAATCAATAAAAATACCGAAAATAAATACATGTTTATATAAATATATTGACAAAAATAGTGAGTCAATTTATATTTGTAATTTGAATGAAATGAAATTTCATTCTTTGAAAAATACATTTTCACGTCATTATTATAAAATTGATAATATATGGTCTAATAACTATAACATTAAAGAAACTATTAAATATTTTAAAATTTCCTCATTACATAATATTCCGTTCAGTCAGTTTAGACCTTTATCTGATTTAGTAAATGATTCAAAAAATAATTATAATAATCTAATTAATATATCTAAATTATTCTTGAAACCAATAGCAGAAGACTATGAGGATTTAGAAGAAAAGATATATTTAGACTTACATAGGTTTGCGAATGAATTTGGTTTTGAATGGATTTTAATGCCAAAAGCATTATGGAGAACCTGTGGTGTTAAAAAAGATTTTTTATTAAAACTACTAGAAACAAGTCCATTTGCAAAGTCTAGTTATTCAAAAGAAATCCTTAAAGATATATCTAAATTATTAGTGTGTGAATCTATAGATTTAAGTATTCTTACTGGATTAAATTATTCTAATATATTGAAATGTATAAGAGTTTCTGGGAAAAATGATATGAACTCTTATATTTTAAAGAATGATAGCAAAGAGAAACTCATTGAGAAACTATATACCAATACAAATGATGTATTATTTGAGTTATATAAAACACTAAGAAATAAAATAAAAAAGTAATATATTATGAAATTTTCAAAATTATACGAATCAAATTCAAATGCAGTTAAAAGATTATTAAAGTCATTATGGTGTTCTAATGCAAATACTGTAGATCAGCAAGCATATTGTAAACAGATTGGAGATTTAATCGATAACGAGTTGTTTACTTCAGAAGAATATATTCCATTAGTACAGTGTATGGAGCGCTATCCTAGTTTATCCAAGAATAAAAGTGACGAAGTATCAACTTTTATGAAAGGGTTATGGGAAAAATCTATAGGTAAGTCTGTATCTGATGATAAATATTACACACCATATATTCATCAATGGCAGGCATGGCAAGCTTTATCTAAAGAAAATGATAATACTATAAAGCAATCAATGGTAGTAACAACAGGAACAGGTTCTGGTAAAACAGAGTGTTTTATGCTACCTCTTGTTAAAGATCTTATTAATGACAATAAAAAGGCAAAATCTTCAGGTAAGATAGAAGCATTATTTTTATATCCATTAAATGCTCTTATGGAAGACCAAAAAGAGAGATTGCATAAGTTATTATATGGGACAGGATTGACATTTGCTTCTTATAATAGTAACCTTCCTAAAAAAGAGTTTACAAGTGATGATTTATCTGATTATGAAAAGGAGGTTAATAAATCAATTCAAGCAGAAAAAGAAAAATATCCTGAAACTATAATTCCAACAAGGGAAGAATTACATAATTGTCCTCCTAATATTTTGTTGACAAACCCCTCAATGTTGGAGTATATGTTGATGAGAAACAATGATCAACATTTATTTACAAAAGGTTCATTAAAATGGATTATAATAGATGAAGCACATACTTATAGCGGCGCAGGGGCTATTGAGTTAGCAATGTTAATTCGTAGGGTCTTAGATGCATTTGGAGTTAAAGAGCCTTCTAACATTCGATTTGCACTTTCTTCTGCTACAATTGGAAACGAAAAGTCTAAAGAAAAAAGAGAAGAACAACTTCTTAAATTTGTTTCTGATATAACAGGAATAAAATCAAATTATATCACTCCAATTTCTGCAGAAAGATGTGTATCAAAAAGAAATGATAATAATAATGAACTAGAAGAATGTAGAACTAAGTTGATAGAGAATGATTATATGCTTTTAAATTCTCTTATTAATAGTGGTAATACTATTTCTGAGAAATTAGAAGTATTAGATAAAATGTGTGAAGATGAAGTTTCTCCACTAAGAGTAAAAGTACATTTCTTTTACAGAACACCCAATAATGGTTTAAGGGTAATGTTAAACAAAAAGGATAACGGAATCTTTAAAGTATTTGGAATATCTCCTAAAGATTCAAATATACCTGCTTTAGAATTAGTGCGTTGTAAGAAATGTGGTAATTTCTTTGCTATAGCGCAAGATGGTTCTAAAAAAGACTACAAAAATACTGCTAATGAATATAGATATAAAACACTAGAGAATAATCACCATGATATTTTTAATTTTGATGAAGATTCTGCAAAAAATAAGATGTTAATGTTTGCTATTGCAAATGAAGAAAATAAGTTGAAAAGTGATAATAAATTATGCGTTATAGATGAAAATAAATTAGATACATTTATTGAATGTGATAATGATGGAGATTTGATATATAATCCTAAATTAAAATGTCCGCATTGTGCTTATAGTTTTAGTCGTGAGAGTGAAAATGATGATAGTGCAGATGCTGATGATCAAGTAAAAGAAAATAAAATAGAAAGGTTCCGTATATCATCAGAACTTATTTCGCGAGCTATGGCTCCAAGTATATTGCCACATTTACATGAGTTTACACCTAATGAAAAAGATAAAAGTTATAAACCACACAAGGGGCAACAATATATTAGTTTTGTAGATAGTAGACAAGCTGCTGCAAGAACTACTCTATCACAGAATATTGAGCAAGAAAGAATATGGCTTTATAGTCGTGTTCTAGATTTACTTAGCAATAAATATAAAACATCACAGGATGAAAAGATAAAAAATCTAAAAGAATTAGCTGAACTCAAGGAAAGTAGAGATAAATTTGATAAAAATAGTACAACATGGGAACACCTAAATTCTAAAATTATAGATATAAAGAAATCTTTAAAAGAGCCATCGTATTTAAGATGGGAAGAAATAGTAGACGGGTTAAAAGAGATTTCTTTCCCAAATTCAACAGATAAAGAAATAGAATGCTTATACAGTCAAATATTGGAAGAAGATAAGGAAAATAGAGAAGTATCATTGCGTAAATACATACATTTAATTATGAAGGAACAACTAGGACGCCATAAAAAAAATAGTATGTGTCCAGAATCTATGGGTTTGTTTACTTCATATTACCCAAAACTTGATAATCTTGATAGAGTCCCTGATTCAGTTAAGAATCTAAACTTATCAATAGAGTTACAAGATTGGAAGAACTTGCTTAAGATATTTTTAGATCATAGAGTTAGAGGTAATGAATCTTTCTATTTAAAGGAATATAATCCTTCTTTTATAGATATTTTTAATATAGAAAGATATGCAACAGTAAAAGAGAAACGAACACAAATAAAGAAACCAAAATTAAATAAAAAAGGTTCTCAATTACATATTGTATATTTAATAGCAAAAGTTTTAGATGGATGTGCTAGTGATTTAGAAAAAGTTATAGAATATAATAGTGATAAAATAACAATAATATTAGATGCACTTTGGGAAGATCTTAAAGCAAAAGAATTAATTACATGGGCAGAAAATATTAGTGAAGGTGGATGGAATAAAGAAGAAAATAGGGAAGAAAAGGGAGAACCATTATATAGATTAAACTTATGTGACATATCTTTTAAACTTTATGATGAGTTGAATATTTGTAAATCTGATGAAAATAATTATACTCCAATAGAAACACTATTTAAGGGTTATAGTCCATATGTTATAGAAAAAAAAGTATATCTACCAGTTGAAACAATAAAAAGATATGAAAAAGATAATTGGGAAGATGAACTAAAAAGAGTTCTAGATAAATATGGAATATGGGGTGAATTTGGTCATTTTGCAAGTATATTAGATATTATTCATTCAAATCCACAAATATTTATACAAGCTGAACATACAGCCCAAATAGATAAGGAAATAGCAAGGTTTAATCAGGAAGAATTTAAGAATAGGAAAATTAATATATTAGCATGCTCTACGACTATGGAAATGGGTGTGGATTTAGGAAATATGGAACTAGTGATGATGCAGTCTATTCCTCCACATCCAACAAATTACAAGCAACGTGCAGGTCGTAGTGGTCGTAATGAAGATACACGTAGTGTAGCTATTACTTTATGTGATTCTAGTGCTATTGGTATAAGAACATTATACAATCCTTTGACTACATTGATTAATAGACAGATGTCTGTTCCCTCAGTAGATACAAGTAATAAAAAAGTAATAAGAAGACATATCAATGCTTTATTAATGAGAGAATTTATGTTGTCTCAACAACATAATGATATTTCAAAAAATAGAGTCGTGAATTTTTTTACACCTTTTATATTAGAAGATAAGAGAAATAACAAAAATAGAGTTATTGGTAAGGATGTGGTTTGGGATACTGACGATGGTAAAAAAACGATGATTCCATCAGATAAGTTAGGTGATAACTCAAAGACATTGTATAAGTTATTTGTTTCCTGGTTAGAGGATAAAGATTTATATGGAGATAAAAATATTCTAGAAAAAATTAAAAATCTTACAAATAATACAATATTAGAAAATCCAGATACTTCCTTTTTTAAGGATTGTATGGAAGATATAGAATTGTGTTATTATGGGATTCTAGAAAAAGTTAAGGTAGCATCTGATGAATATCAAATTTTATCTAAAGAGTATAAAGATAAGGTTAAAGATAGAATTCTAGACAATAGCAATGGATGGAGAGTTTATCGTAAATATACAGAGATATTAGATGAGAAGTTGGATAGTTTCTTTGCAAATAATAGGTTTACACCCAATGCAACAATGCCTATTAATGTTATTTCCTTTAATAAGAATCCTAAAAAACTTTGGAATAATAAATATACTATAGCAAAGAACCCTACTTATACATTAAGAGAAGCGATAGCTCAATACGCTCCAGGTAATACGGTCGTGATACAAAACAAGAGTATTGTTGTTGCAGGTGTTGAATATACTGGTATAGATTTATCTCAGAAAAAGACAGGTACATTTGATAGGATATATTCAGACGGAAATTTAACCGTTATAGAAAATAAGTCTTTATTAAATGGTAAACAAAAAAAATGGAATGTTAATAATAATGAGGAGTTGATTTTAGTTAAACCAGTTATGTACCAACCAGATATTACAAAATCAACAACCAGAACAGTTGAGAAGAATCCTTATACTCAAGTAAGTGCTCAACTAATAGATGTTGAAGAATGGAATACAGATATAAATCCTAATAGAATGATTGATACTCGTAGTAGTAAGGAGGTTGGCAATGGTAGAATACTTTATTATAATGAAGGGTTAGGGTGGGGATATGCTTTCTGTATTAAATGTGGTAAAGCAGTAGCAGAAGTTGCGAAAGTTGCGAAAGCATTGCCGTCTGCTTTTGGTGACGAAGCACATAATAATATAAGAAGTTTGTCAAAGAATGGTAAAATTATAGAGTGTAAAAATGATAAGCATGTGTATAGACATGTAGTATTTGGGGATTATATTCAAACAGATTTTAGTGAAATAAGAATAAAAAATATTGACGGTCAATTAATTAATAGTATGACAGAAGAAACAAAAAAACTTTTAACAACAGTTGGTTTACTTATAACTACTGAATTTTGTCAATACGAAGGTAAAGATAGAAATGAAGTGGATTTTGTTTTAATGCCTAACGGACATATATGTATCTTTGATACAAATCCAGGAGGAGCAGGTTATTCAGACAAATTATCTAATAGTATAAAAATGAAAAATATACTTAATAATATTAAGTGTAGATTAGAAATTATAAAATCAAAAGAAGAACTGCTTGATAAATATACTACAAGATATATAAATGATATAGATGTAGAAATAGCAAAAGAATGGATAGAAAAGGCTCTATCAGAATATGATACTGTCCCTAGTGATATTCAAAGTAAGTTCCCTAATGCAATTATAGTATCTAGAGATACAATAAGGGCAGAAAGAAACTCAGAAAAGATAGTTTTTGTAAATTGTAAAGGTAATGTTAAATGGGATAGAGGTTTGTGGAAAGAGAATTTGGAATATTTAGGAATACCAAAACCACAAATAAATATAGATTTTGATAGAAGTATAGAATACTCTGATGTAAATGATATTAAAAATCTAGAAGGTTGGAGCTCAAAAGATGTATTAAAGTTTGAAAATAGGTTTGAGAACTTATATCCATTATTACTTGTAGAAAACAGATTATATTTCACAAATATTGAAGAATTTTCATACATGGATAATTTTTGGGCAAAGGACGGATATTTGTATTGCACAGAACTACAACCTTTAGAAATAAACAGTATTAAAGAAAGATTGTTAAAAATTGATTGGGATAAATATATAAGTTCATTAGTAAAATACTACATTGAAAATACAAAAGATGTTACAACTAAAAATCTTTCAGCTATTGTTCTTAAATCTGAAAGCAAGGATGTAAAAACCTTATTAGATAGATTTATAAATATCTCTAAAGATAAAAAAATATTGGAAATAACTTATATTGATGAATATCTAAGAACCCCATTATCTATGATTACATTATTGCAATTTATCAATGGAATTATAGGAAATACGAGTTATAATGGAAAAATTATTTTTACTATAATAGGTGAAAAATATTGGAATAGTAAAAGTAGTAGATTTTTTGATGATGAAAAGAAAGAAATATCACAAAAATATGAATTTAGTGAAAATAGAGATAAATATTTTAAAATATTAATTAAAAAATGGTTAGAAGGTAAGAAGAATATTTCTGTATATGTGAAATCTGAAGAAATTAAAACTCTTCCTCACTGGCGCGAGTTAAGACTTAAATCTAATGATAGTGAACTTATTATATATCCTAATGGCGGAATTCTCAATGGATGGGAGTATAATGGTGAAAGTGTAGAGTTTGACGATATTGATGCAAATAAAGCCTACTCTTTAGTACAGAAGGACCCTAAGATTATGTATGATATACAACTTATAACTAAGTAATAATGGCAAGGATATTAAAATTTATAAGTTATGAGCATAAACTATTATATGATGGGTTCATTATGTATTTATCAATGCGTATACCATCATATAGGTTGCCAGCAAAAGAATTTTATAAGAAGATTAATAATAGTTTAAAAAATTATTTAAAGAATAAAAATGAAAGTATAACTCATATTATAGAAATATCAGATATAGATAAACTAGAGAGTATCCTTCGCTCTATTCAATCAACTTATGTCTATATAAATGAGGAAGATTTAAAAACTCAAGGACTAAAATACTATATTGATTTTCTAAAAGAAAGGGAAAAGAATATTGAGTCTAATACTGGGAAAATATCAGTGGAGCAGGATCTTTCAGAAGAATATAAAGAGGGTGGTGTCCTAGATTGTCATGGTGATAAGTATGAACGTAATCATAAGGCTAGAGAAGAATGTTTAAAATACTATGGTTATAATTGTCGGGTTTGTGGATTTGATTTTGAAGAAAGATATGGAAAGCGTGGTAGAAATTTTATAGAAGTACATCATAGAATACCTCTTTCTGAGAGAAAAGAAGAATATAATGTAGATCCAATAAGAGATTTGATTCCAGTTTGTCCTAATTGTCACGCAATGTTGCATAGAACAAAACCTGCAATTACAGTGGAAGAATTGATAAGTTTAATTAATAAGGATAATATAAGTAAATAAAGCTATTATTATATACCTCCATCATCATCTCACACTCTCCCTATAGCAGTTTAGCGTAGGGAGGGAGTGGTTTAGGAACGCTACTTTTATATACGCCTGATTGCGTATATACTGCTTGTGCATTTGATGTTTGAATTTTATAGAATTCAAAGTTTTTATAATGATTTGGCGTATATAACGTGGTGTATATAGAAATGTATTACTATCTTATAAAAAATATTATCTTGTGCAAATATCTTGCTCTAAACACCGATGAAAAAACAAACTCAAAATATCATTACTTTGCAAAGTTTGACAAAATAGAAGAATGAATGTAAATAACTTTTAACCTTCAACCACATGTCAACAAACAAACACCAATTTATTAGATATCAAGCGCTGGATAATTGCTTTGCAAATAAGGGTCGTCGATATTTTATTGACGACCTTATAAAAGCATGCAACACGGCTTTGTATGAATATACAGGAGACCCTATGTATGATGGTTCTATGCCTGCGGTGAGTCGTAGAACTTTATACAACGACATCAATTTTATGAAGAGTGAAAAGGGCTGGAGTGCGCCAATTAAGCGAGGCATAAAAAATAGGAAAGCATATTACCAATATGAGGACAGTAACTTTTCTATCAATAACCAACCTCTTTCGCAAAATGAAATGGAGCACCTTAAAGAGGCAACATTGATGCTTTCTAGGTTTAAGGGACTTCCTAGTTTTGAATGGGTAGAAGATATTATTACAAAACTTGAGTTTAAGTTTGACCTTAATGGAGGAAATTCTCTAGATGTTGTTGGTTTTGAGCAAAATGAATTTCTTAAAGGTTTAGATTTACTAACTCCTCTATTTAATTATATTGTAAATAAGCAATGTTTAAAAATTGAATATCGTAAGTTTGACGGAACTCAATTTGTGTGGAAAGTACATCCTTATTACATTAAGCAATACAATTCTAGGTGGTTTTTATTTGTTCTTGATGATGAACGTAGGAGGATTATGAACCTACCTTTAGACAGAATAGAGAGTATAGAACCTATAGCGTTGGAATTTATTCAGTGTGATATAGATTTTTCAGAGTATTTCGATGATGTAATGGGTGTCACAATCCCTTCAGATAAACCTGTGGAAGAAATACATTTGAAATTTACAGAAAGACGCTTTTTTTACGTGAAAACAAAACCTATGCATGGGTCGCAAAGGGAAGATACAAATGAATGTATAGTTAAACTTAAACTAATCCCAAACAAGGAATTTTATTCTCGTTTGCTTTCATTTGGAGGTGATGTTGAGGTGTTACAACCTGAGTCTGTTAGGCAAGATCACCAGCGCCTTATTGCCGAAATGTCTGCAGTTTATTCTAAGTAATATTTAGCCTTTAGACACACTCTCCCTATAGCAATTTAGCGTAGGGAGGGTTTGGTTTAGGAGCACTTGGAAGGCTTCTTTGGTAAGGGCGGATGGGTTGTTTTTGTGAATTTTGTAAAGCAGGTTTGCTAGTTGCTTTTTGGTGTATTTGTCCAGTTTGGTTGTTTGGGTGTTGAGGTATTTGTTGGCAGAAAGACTGCGGGCAGATGTCAATCCTTCTGTGATGAATTTCTCTATGCGGTTGGCGATTTCTTTTTCAATATTGCCCGCAAATTTACCTTTGGCAATATTGGTTTTGGCACCGCTGCGATACCTTCTTTTTATGTTTTTAAATTTCTCGTTTAGCGATGAACGTCTGATGCGTATTTCGCCTGTGCGACGAATCTCGTAACCTAAAAATCCAACCCAATCTACTTGGTCTTCTTCCTTGTTTTTGCTTCTGCCCCATAGGAATGGTTTTCTTGATTTTATGTCCCAATAGGCAGGGCGTAGCAACACACCACGGCGTCGTACATCCTCGTCGTTTACACTTTTTAGTTCGTGGTAGAGTAGTTTGCTATCGGTGAGTGCTTGGCAATATTCGTTGATAAGGCGTTCGCATTCTTCTTTGTTTGTGTGCATAAGCAAAATGTCGTCGCCATATCGGCTAAAGAATTTTTCGCTGTCTTTCTTTTTAAGCACAGTTTGGTTGTCTACTGCATTTAGCACCACATTGGCTATCAGACCAGAAATTGCTCCACCTTGCGGAATACCAATTTTCTCTTTTGCACTCTCAAACTCTTCCTTGCTATAGCAACCTCTGCTTATAAAGTCCTCATTTTTAGGTGCTTCAAATCTTTTGTTTATGCCTTTACTAATGTTTTCCTCGTTGATAGTAAGCACATTTTTATAAAAAGAATAGGAGTTTAGGTATGCGTCCAATATTCTTTCTACTTGCTCGTATTCAAATTTAGGGTGAGTTTCTTTTAACTTACTTGCCAGCTCTGCAAAACATTTTTTCACCACATCGTGGTTGATGCTGTCAAAGAATTTTTGAATATCGCACTCTGCTACATAGATGTTTTTTCTGCCACAATAGCGCATATATTCCTTTAGGTTGTCCATGGCGTTATCTCTGTTTGTAATCACATTTTCGTTGCCATGATAGGTTCTAAGTGGTCTGTAAGACAAGATTTCTTCGTGAAGTAGGGGGTCGAACACCTCAGAAAGATAGCTATTCATAAGTGAAATAAGCATCTTTTCTTTTAGGTTTACAAATAGGCACAATGGACGTTGTATTTCTATTGCCACGCCGTTTTCACGTTTCACTTTTTTCTTTTTGCCCATTATTTCTATGGAAGTAAAAGAGAGAGGTTCGGCACTTTTTATCTCTGCTATAATGTCTTCAATAAATGCTTTTTGTAGGTTGAGGTAGGCAGGACGTTTGGCAAGTTGCTTTTTTTTGTCTCTTTTTATAGTAAGTACCAAACTACGTGTAAGAATCTGCTTTGAGCTTTTTGCCACACCGTCTACAAAACGTTCTTTTTTTTGAGGACGTACCCAGTTTCTAGTAGGCATTAACACGGCTACTTGCTCACTTATTTTTAGGTTTTCAAAGTCTTCGGTGAAGTTTCTGTAGTTGTTTTGGGTGTTTTCTAGTTTAGATTTTAGTGCTACTTTTACTCTTTCTTTTATAAGTAGTGCTAAAATACGTTGCTCACTAGCATATTCTATAAATGTTTTGAAGTCTGCCATATCTCTGCTGTCCTGTTTGTAGAAAAAAAGAAAAGCCCGAGGAGCTTATAACGTACGCCCAACTTCATGGAAAGTTAGGTAGGGTGACAACGTTGAAACCAACGTAAATAGTAGTCGTGTAAATAGTCACCAGACGACTACCGATAAGGTTTAAACTTTAATTTTAATTTAATTTTCTCTCGTTATATTACGCAAAAGATATTTTGCAACCTAGGCTTTTCTTCACCTACAAAAGTATGCAATTATTTTGGTTTTATCATTAAAGAGTATCAGAAATTATTATTATAACCCAGAAAATTTCACCAGTTCGTTTTCTTCCTGATTCTAATGAAGATTAATTGTTTTAAGGATAGTGTTAGGAGTTTAATGATATGTTACCTGTAAATGATATGTCCCTTGCAAAATGATTTGATCCCCGGAAGTTTGATAAAAAACTTTCGGGATTTTTTTATACCCTGTAGCGTTTTTTGATACACCCTTGGGTGTATATTTGCCGAGTCTACAAAAAAATGATGGCGAAATTGTAATAGTAAGAAATTTTTAAAATATGGAGAATACGCTTTATGGAAAGAAGAAATGAACGCAGACCAAGAAAGAAGAAAAACTACAAATTTAAACAGAATTTTGATACTATTAAGGTAATGGACCTTACTACCTGTTTAGACCGTATATTTAATTATCTAAAAAGTAGGAGCCATCTTTTAGATGATGGCACTTCGTATACTATGCCTACGGAACTGCTTATGAGTGGCATGGAGGAAAAGGATATCTACAACGCAGACATTAAGTATGTAATGGAAAAATTGCACTTGTGTGAGGAGGAAATACAGATGCTTTCTTGTATTTTGGGTGATCCCCATTGTGATACTGATGATATTTCTAAATACTTAAACTGTTCTAATATAGAGTTTATAAGGTATAGAAAATTTTTGAGGTCGCTGTGTGTGAAGCGTCTAATAAGACCGGTGCACAACCGCTTTAATTGTTCAGAATATGCGGTGAATCCTGAACTTTACGATGTGATTACAGAAAATCGCGAAATGACGCCAAGGGTGATAAATGGTATAAGCACAGAAGAAATGTTTACTGAGTTTAGAAAATTGTTTAAATCGCGCCACAACGACGATATAGAGTTTGACGACCTATATAGCGAACTAATGACGTTGATAGAGTTGAACGGTCAGAACAAATTTGTGCAGCTATACGACGAGTACAAGTTGAAGGAATGCAGCAAAACTGAGCAAGTAATTTTTCTTTACTTGTGTCATCAATATGTAAGTTGGGCCCTGAATGATAAGGAACTTTCACACTTGGAGTGTCTTATAGACCCTTTGGAAGACGAAAGAAGATTTCACCGCTACTTTGCCAATGAGAATCTTATGTTTCAAAAACTTGGTTTAGTGGAATTTGGGGGTACAGGGGAGTTTGAGGATAAAGATGCTGTGGGGCTTACGCAAACTGTGCGCGACAACTTTTTCACTGAGGTGGAACTTCTAGACGTATCAGCTAGCGCTATGCAACACAAAGACTTGCATTCGCCAGATAAAATAGTGGAAAAGCAAATGTATTACAACCCTAAAGAGGGCGAACAAGTGGGACGTTTGGAAAAACTTCTTGAGGCTGAAAACTTTGCTTCTGTGCAAAATAGACTTGTGGAAAGAGGTATGCGTAAGGGATTCAATGTGATTCTTTATGGTGGACCTGGCACTGGTAAAACAGAAACTGTAATGCAGATAGCGAAAAAGACTGGACGTGAGATTTTTTGTATAGATGTGTCTAAAATAAAGAATAAATATGTGGGCGAGTCTGAAAAGTCTATTAAAGGTGCTTTTGACCTTTACAGGAGATTTTGCAAGGGCAAAAAGGTGCAGCCTATTTTGCTTTTCAACGAGGCTGACGCTATTTTTGGCAGACGTCTTGAGAGTGTAAATTCGTCTGCAGACCAAATGTCAAACTCTATTCAAAACATTATTTTGCAGGAGATGGAAACTCTAGAGGGTATACTTGTGGCCACTACAAACCTTCATGCCAATCTTGATGCTGCGTTTGAGCGTCGATTCTTATACAAAATAGAGTTTAACATGCCAGAGGCAGAGGTACGTAGCAAACTTTGGAAAAATATGCTTCCTGGGTTAGACGACCAGCACTATACCGCACTTGGCAAGAAATACAACTTTAGTGGTGGACAGATAGAAAACATTTCTCGCAAGAGTACTGTAGACTATATTCTCTCTGGCACTGAAGTGTGCGTAGACAAAATTGAGAAGTATTGCGAGGAAGAAATTTTTGTTGCAAAAAGAAAAAAAGTAGGGTATTTACTAGATAATTGATTTTGAAGTTTAACTATATGAATGTGTATTTCTACCGAAAAATTCACTATCTTTGCGGTCATTATTAAAGAATTATGGAAAAAGATTTAATTTTATCTGTAAAAAACGCTGTACAAGCATTGTACGGGGCAGAAATTGGTGATGCGCAAGTAACTCTTCAAAAGACAAAGAAAGAGTTTGTTGGTGACTGGACATTAGTGTGCTTTCCACTGCTAAAAATTTCACGAAAAAATCCTGCTGTTACTGCAGAAGAAATAGGTGCATATTTAAAGGAAAATGATTCTAAGATTTCAGATTACAATGTAATCAATGGTTTCTTGAATCTTTCTATCAATGCAAATTCATGGGTGGACCTTTTGGAAAATATTTCTAAAGACGAGAATTTTGGTTTCAAACCTGTTACTGAAAATTCTCCACTTGTGATGATTGAATATTCTTCACCTAACACAAATAAACCACTTCACTTAGGCCACATTAGAAACAACCTTTTAGGCTTTAGCCTTTCAGAAATTATGAAGGCTAATGGTTATAAAGTGGTGAAAACCAATATTGTAAACGACCGTGGTATTCACATTTGCAAATCTATGCTAGCATGGCAAAAATTTGGCAACGGTGCAACTCCTGAGTCTATTGGCAAAAAAGGTGACCACTTGGTAGGCGACTATTACGTAGCGTTCGACAAGGCTTATAAGGCTGAAATTAAAGAACTTATGGCTGGTGGTATGGACGAAGAAGAGGCTAAAAAAGAAGCTCCACTTATGAAAGAAGCACAAGAAATGCTTCGTAAATGGGAGGCTGGCGACGCTGAGGTGCGTACTCTTTGGAAAACCATGAACGACTGGGTTTATGCTGGTTTCGACGAAACATACAAACGCCTAGGTGTAGATTTTGACAAGATTTATTATGAATCAGATACATACCTTGTAGGTAAAGAAAAAGTGCTTAGCGGTCTTGAAAAAGGTCTATTCTTCAAAAAAGAGGATGGTTCTGTTTGGGCAGATATGACAGACCAAGGTCTAGACCAAAAACTTCTTCTTCGTGCCGACGGTACTTCTGTGTATATGACTCAAGATTTTGGTACTGCTACTCTTCGTTTTTCAGATTTCCCAATCGACAAAATGATTTATGTGGTAGGTAACGAACAAAATTATCACTTCCAAGTGCTTTCTATTCTTCTAGACCGTCTTGGTA
>JAXJWL010000223.1:0-1712 GCA_036308065.1 Paludibacteraceae bacterium | reverse complement strand
GCCCTAGCTCGTGGCGAGCTAAGAAGTATTGGTGCAACCACTTTAAACGAGTACCAAAAGTACTTTGAAAAAGACAAGGCACTAGAGCGTCGTTTCCAAATAGTAATGGTAAACGAACCAGACGAAGCAAGCACCATTTCTAATCTTCGTGGACTAAAAGAACGCTATGAAAACCACCACAAGGTGCGTATCAAAGACGAGGCAATTATATCTGCAGTGGAACTTTCTAACAGATATATTTCTGATAGATTTTTGCCAGATAAAGCTATAGACCTTATAGATGAGGCTGCAGCAAGACTTCGTCTGCAAATGAACTCTGTTCCAGAAGAACTTGATAAGTTGGAACGTAATATCAAGCAGTTAGAGATAGAACGTGAGGCTATTAAAAGAGAAAATGACACTCAAAAAGTGGCACAACTTTCTAAAGAAATAGACAACTTAAAAGAAGAAGAAAAGGCACAAAAGGCTAAATGGCAATCTGAAAAATCACTAATTGACCAGATTCAACAAAGCAAAATAGACATTGAAAACCTAAAATTTGAGGCAGAAGTGGCAGAACGCAATGGTGATTATGGCAAAGTGGCAGAAATCCGTTATGGTCAAATTAAGGCAAAAGAAGAGGCAATAGCTGATGCTCAACAAAAATTGCAAGCTATGCAAGCCGAAAAACCTATGATTAAAGAAGAGGTAGATAGCGATGATATTGCTGATATTGTAAGCCGTTGGACAGGTATTCCTGTAACCAAAATGGCACAAAGCGAGCAAACTAAACTTCTAAATCTTGAAAGCGAACTACACAAACGTGTCATTGGTCAAGAAGAAGCCATTGAGGCTGTGGCAAATGCAGTGCGTCGTAGCCGTGCTGGGCTTAAAGACCCAAAACGTCCAATCGGTTCGTTTATCTTCTTGGGTACCACAGGTGTAGGTAAAACAGAACTTGCAAAAGCATTGGCAGAAAGCTTGTTCGACGACGACAATATGATGACTCGTATCGATATGAGTGAATATCAAGAGAAATTCTCTGTTACTCGTCTTATCGGTTCGCCTCCAGGATATATTGGTTATGAAGAAGGTGGTCAACTTACCGAGGCTATTCGTCGTAAACCATATTCAGTGGTGTTGTTTGATGAGATAGAAAAGGCTCACCCAGATGTGTTCAATATCTTGCTTCAAGTGCTAGATGATGGACGTCTTACAGACAACAAAGGTAGGGTGGTAGATTTTAAAAATACCATTATCATTATGACATCCAACCTTGGCTCGCAACTTATTCGCGAAAAAACAGAGTCATTGTCAGCGTCAAATCGTGAACAAGTGCTAGAAGATACTCGCAAGAGTGTGTTTGAACTTCTAAAACAAGTGATTAAACCAGAATTTTTAAATCGTATCGATGATTTAATTATGTTTACACCGCTTGCAGAAGCAGAAATTGCACAAATTGTTCGCCTACAAGTTGAAGGCATTGCCAAGATGCTTAAGAATAATGGCATTGATTTGCAACTAACACCAAAAGCTATAGACCTGATTGCATCAGAAGGTTTCGACCCACAATTTGGTGCTCGTCCTATCAAACGTGCTCTTCAACGCTTGCTTCTAAACGAACTTTCTAATAAAATCATTGCTAGAAGTATCGACAAGGAAAAACCAATAGTGGTGGATGCAGTAGAAGAAAAATTAATTTTCCAAAATGAGGGGTAAGTAAAACCTTTATT
>JAXJWL010000222.1:0-8451 GCA_036308065.1 Paludibacteraceae bacterium | reverse complement strand
GAACTATTTTCAAGCATTGAGAACAACAATAAAACAACTGTTTCTGTTTGCCTCGAGGCACAAACCGTAACCAACGATGCCACCGGCACCGCCGAACACTTTGAAATCAACGCCTACAAAAAGGAATGTTTCCTAAACGGCTATGATGATAGTGATTATTTGTTGGCGAATAGAAACAAAATAGAAGAATTTGAGAATGATAAAAATACTAGATACAACATTGCGTGACGGCGAACAGACATCTGGGGTGTCGTTTGCGTCGGAAGAGAAACTTTCACTGGCAAGGCTTCTGCTAGAAGATTTGTGCGTGGATAGAGTAGAGGTGGCTTCTGCTCTGGTTTCAGATGGTGAATTTTCAACCGTGAAAAAAATTGCACGTTGGGCAAATTCAAAAGGTCTATTAAATAAGGTAGAAGTTTTAGGATTTGTAGACGGCGATAAATCGGTAGATTGGATTCGTTCGGCAGGTATACAAGTGATGAACTTGCTTTGCAAAGGTTCGCTAAAGCATTGCGCTATGCAACTTGGCAAAAAGCCAGAAGAGCACATTGCCGACATTAGAAAAACTCTGAAATGTGCAGAAGAAGCAGGCATTACGGTAAATGTTTACCTTGAGGATTGGAGCAACGGCATGAAAAACTCTCCAGAGTATGTTTTTGCCCTTGTAGATGCACTTCGCGACACAAAAATTCGTCGTTTTATGCTTCCAGACACTTTGGGTATATTAAATCCTGCGGAAACTTCTAAGTTTTGCGCTCAAATGATTGAACGTTATCCAAATTTTGAGTTCGATTTCCATGCACATAACGATTACGATTTGGCTGTGGCCAATGTTTTTGCGGCAGTGCAGGCAGGAATTGACTGTATTCACGTGACCGTGAACGGACTTGGCGAACGTGCTGGTAATGCTCCACTTTCAAGTGTTTTGGCTGTGCTTCACGATCAATTGGGTCTGTCTACCAATATAAATGAGCATGAAATCAACCGTGTGAGCAAAATTGTGGAAACATATTCTGGCGTACGCATCCCTTCAAACAAACCTGTGGTTGGTCAGTCTGTTTTCACGCAAGTGGCTGGTGTTCACGCAGATGGCGATATTAAAAACAACTTGTATTGCAACGACCTTATTCCAGAGCGTTTTGGTCGTACCCGAGAATATGCCCTTGGTAAAACGTCGGGAAAAGCAAATATTAAGAAAAACTTGCAAGCCCTTGGCATCGACCTCGACGAAGAATCGATGAAAAAAGTGACCGCCCGTATTGTGGAACTTGGTGACAAAAAGCAAATGGTAACACCAGAAGACCTTCCTTACATTGTTTCTGACGTATTAAAGACTGCGAACGTAGAAGAAAAAGTAAAAATTATTAATTATTCGCTATCGTCTACACGTGGGCTAAAACCAGTGGCAAATGTCTCAATTGAAATACAAGGTGCTCCTTATCAAGCGTCTTCTGTGGGCGAAGGTCAATACGATGCCTTTATGAAGGCTCTTTGGCAGATTTACGATAAGCTAAACATGCCACACCCAGTGCTTGTGGATTATACAGTAACTAGTCCGCCTGGCGGACGCACCGATGCTTTCGTGCAAACTGTCATTACATGGAATATGGATGGGCGCATCTTCAAAACCAACGGCCTCGACGCCGACCAAACCGAAGCGGCGATACAAGCGACAAGCAAAATGTTGAATATTATATAAGATACCGATTAGACTCCACCCGTTAGGGTGGCATAGAGTTGTAACCCCGTCTCAGAGGAGCGCAGCGACGGCGAGGCGGGGATATAAAGATACCGATTAAACTCCACCCGCTAGGGTGGTACAGAGTTGTAACCCCGTCTCAGAGGAGCGCAGCGACGGCGAGGCGGGGATATAAAGATACCGATTAAACTCCACCCGTTAGGGTGGTACAGAGTTGTAACCCCGTCTCAGAGGAGCGAAGCGACGGCGAGGCGGGGGATATAAAGATACTAACATACTACTAATAATATGAAAATAGCAGTTTTACCTGGGGACGGGATAGGTCCTGAAGTGATAAATGAAGCCGTAAAGGTGTTGAAACGAGTTTGTGAGATAAAAGGTCATGAACTTGAGTTGGAATATGGCATTGTGGGTGCTTGTGCGATAGACGAGTGCGGCGACCCATACCCAGAAAAGACCCACAAACTATGTATGGAGTCGGATGCGGTGCTTTTTGGTGCACTTGGTGACCCAAAATACGACAACGACCCAAATGCAAAGGTTCGACCAGAACAAGGTTTGCTTAAAATGCGTAAAAGTTTAGGACTTTATGCAAATATTCGTCCTGTAAACACTTATAAATCATTGCTTTACAAATCTCCACTAAGAGTCGATTTGGTAGAAAATGCAGATTTTATTTGCGTACGCGAACTTACTGGCGGTCTTTACTTTGGCAAACCACAGGGTCGTTCCGAAGACGGAAATACTGCATACGACACCTGCGTTTATACCCGTGAAGAGATAGAAAGAATCGTAAAATTGTCGTATCTTTACGCCCAAAAGCGCAAAAAGAAGCTTACTTTAGTGGATAAAGCAAATATTTTGGCAACATCTCGTCTTTGGCGTCAAGTTACAAAGGAAATTTCAGCCGATTTTCCAGATGTAGAAACTGAATATCTTTATGTGGATAATGCGGCGATGCGCATGATTCAAAACCCTAGAGATTTCGACGTGATTGTTACAGAAAATATGTTTGGCGATATATTGACCGACGAGGCTTCTGTGATTTCAGGTTCTATGGGACTACTTCCAAGTGCTTCTGTAGGTACTTATACATCACTTTTTGAGCCAATTCATGGTTCTTATCCACAAGCCGCAGGCAAAAATATTGCAAACCCAATGGCAGCAATTCTTTCTGTGGCAATGATGTTTGAAACTGCGTTTAATATGATGGAAGAAGGCAAGATGATTCGTGATGCAGTAGAAAAAGCCATTGCCGACGGCATCGTAACAGTGGATTTAACAACAGAAAAAGCATATTCAACAACAGAAGTAGGGGATTACGTAGTGAGTCAGTTATAATTCCTAATTCCTAATTAGATGAACAAACTAGGACATATTTTAGCCCGTTACGTGGCAATAATGGTGGCGAGTGGTACTCATAGTTCGCGTATCAATCGTAGTGCAAAGCGCATTGCAGAGGCATACGGGTACGATTTGCGTATCAACTTGTCACTCAGAAACATTGGTATCATGCTTTGCAATCCAAATGATACTTCAGAGCAATATCATGAGATTATTACAGCGCCAGTTGCGCCAATTAGTCTTTCAAACAATGCAGATTTAAGTCGCCTTAGTTGGGAAGTTTACGACAAAAAGATGTCAATTGAAGATTTTGAGGCGAAATTTAACAAAATTACGTCTACTCCTCGATACAAGCATCTAGTGGTGGCACTTATGGCGTCGCTTGCTAGTTTTGGACTTTGTTACCTTTTCAATGGCACAATTTGGGCAATGTTGATGGTTTTTGTTTCTACTTTTATTAGTTTCAATCTTAAGAACTACCTAACGGTAAAACATGTTAACAACCACTTAACCATACTGTTAACTGCTTCAGTTGCTTCTATAATAGCAAGTTTGGGAGCATTTATCGACGAACAAACGGCGAGTGTTGCAGTTGCCACAAGTGTGCTATATTTAGTGCCTGGAGTGGTGTTTATCAGTGGTCTAATTGATATTTTAGAGGGTTTTGTGGTGATTGGTTTCTCACGTTTGGTAAACGCCACTTTGCATACCATTTCACTTGCAATCGGTTTACTTATTTCTGTTAACATTATTAGTTTTATTTGGTCATGACCTTTTTATATATCTTGTCAAAAGCGGTTTTTGCGTCTATCACAGCATTGGGCTTCGGGCTTATTTCAAACCCTCCTCGCAGAGCAATCCCTGCCATTTTGCTAACGGCTTTTTTAGGTTATTTCACCCGTGCCACGATGATAGATTTTGCGGGTTTGCACATTTTTATCACTTGTTTTACTAGTGCTTTGGTCATGGGTTGTTGTGGTGTTGCCTTTGGTAGACTTACTCGCACTCCTGCCACTGTGATTTATATTCCTGCTTTGTTGCCAATGATTCCAGGTATGTTTGCCTACAAAGCAATTTTTGCAATCATGAGTTATATGACTCATATTGAGTTGGCAGACAAAGCAATTTATATTGACCAATTTGTAACAAATTTTGTTTATGTGATTGGTATTTTGTTATCTTTAGCGATTGGAAGTATTATGCCGATGTTTGTGTTTACTAAAACAGCAAACAGTCTTACACGAAATTGATGTACACAACCTATCCTCAATATATGAAGCAATTTTTTTCTGAAAGGATTCAGAAGATTGCGGTGACTGCTGGTTTTTCTTGTCCAAACAGGGATGGAAAAGTAGGGGTGGGAGGTTGTATATTTTGCAACAACAAGTCGTTTACTCCTGACTATTGTTTGCATGGCGAGAGTATTACAGAGCAAATAGAAAAGGGTCTAAAGTTCTTTGCGCACAAGCCAGAGTATAAAAAATTCATAGTCTATTTTCAAGCTTTTAGCAATACTTACGGCACGCTTGAGCAGATAAAATCACGTTACGAAGAGGCTCTGAGTCATCCAAATGTGGTGGGACTTTCTATTGGCACTCGCCCAGATTGTTTGCCAGATGAAGTGCTAGATTATATTGCGGAGTTGAGTAAAAAGTACTTTATCTTGCTTGAGATTGGAGTGGAGAGTTCTCACGACAAAACTCTGAAACTGATTAATCGAGGACACGATTATAAAACAGCCGAAGATGCAATATTTAGAGCGCAAAAACGTGGTATTCGCACCGCTGCGCACTTTATTTTAGGCTTGCCGGGCGAAACTAAAGAAGATATTCTTGAAACCGCGCACAAAATTGCCTCTCTACCTATTGATGTGGTGAAACTTCATCAGCTTCAAATCATAAAAAACACAGCGCTTGCCGACCTTTACGAGAAAGACCCTGCGTCTGTGCCTCTTTTCACTTTAGATGAATATCTCGACCTTTGCGCAGAGATAGTGAAGATAATTCCTAAGCGCATTTGCATTGAACGTTTCGTTTCGCAATCTCCTCCCGAACTCCGCCTCGCACCAAATTGGGGGTTGAAGAACTATGAGTTCGTAGATAAATTGAGAAAGCGTTTATCATAAGAGTAGGGACACAGCGTGCTGTGTCCGTAAAGAGATTAAGAAAACCGATTAAACTCCACCCGCTAGGGTGGCACAGAGTTGTAACCCCGTCTCAGAGCGTAGCGCCGAGGCGGGGGGTAAAAACCGATTAAATATTTTGCAAATAGCAAAAAAATGTATAAATTTGTAAGCATTTATGTAAGGTTTACAGATTTATATGGCTAAGAAGGCAAAAAATAAAACTAAAAATAAAGGTGGTTGGATAAAATATCTATGGATGGTATTTGCGTTGGGTGTATCCCTTGTCGCATTGTTGTTTGTACTTATTGCAAACGGTGTGATAGGTTATTTGCCTGAAATAGAAGAACTTCAAAATCCAAAAAATAAATTTGCCTCAGAAGTCTATACCTCAGACGGCGAAATCATTGGTCGCTATTACTACGGAAAAGACAACCGTGTGGCAGTAGGTTACGACCAAATCTCTCCAAATGTTATTAATGCACTTATTTCTACCGAAGACGTTAGATTTTACGAACACTCAGGCATAGATTTTCGTGCACTTTTCCGTTCTATTATTAAACGTGGCGTTTTAGGACAAAAAGGAGCTGGTGGTGGTAGTACCATTACCCAACAGCTTGCAAAACTTCTTTATTCACCAACAGCGGAAAACATTTTCCAACGTGCTCTTCAAAAACCAATAGAGTGGGTAATTGCCGTTCAACTAGAACGTTACTACACAAAAGAAGAGATTATTACCATGTATTTAAATCAGTTCGACTTCCTAAATAATGCTGTGGGCATTAAGTCGGCTGCATCTATTTATTTCAATACTACACCAGCAGAACTAAACGTAGAACAATCTGCAATGTTGGTAGGTATGCTTCAAAACCCTTCGTATTTCAATCCACGTCGTTTCCCAGAACGTACTGCAGAAAGAAGAAATGTAGTGTTCCTACAAATGGAGAAAAACGAAAAAATTACTCCAGAAATGGCAGATTCATTGTCAGCACTACCTATTAAATTAGAATATCGTTCGTCAGACCATAAAGCTGGTATTGCTCCATATTTCCGTGAATATTTACGTCAAATTATGGTGATTTCAAAACCTGAACGTAAGAAATATGCTTCTTGGCAAGACCAAAAATTCTACGAAGACTCACTTGCGTGGGAAACAAATCCACTTTTTGGTTGGTGTAAGAAAAACAAAAAGCCAAATGGCGACTATTACAATCTTTACACCGATGGTCTTAGAATTTATACCACTATAGACTCTCGTATGCAAAAATATGCGGAAGAGGCTGTTAGTGAGCACGTTTCAGGCTATCTTCAAACAGCATTCTTCAAAGAAAAACGCAAAAAATCATACGCTCCTTTCTCAAAAGATTTGACCAAGTCTGAAATCAAAGATATTCTTGAAAGAAGCAAACGTCAGTCTGAACGTTATATTAAAATGAATCGTGCTAAATTTACTAAGGCTCAGATAGATAGCGCGTTCAATACTAAAACTGAAATGACCATTTTCAATGGTAAACAATATGTAGATACACTACTTTCACCAATCGACTCAATTCGTTGGGATAAATACTTCCTACGTTGCGGATTTATGTCTATGAACCCATACAACGGACACGTGAAGGCATACGTTGGTGGTCCAAATTTCTCTGCGTTCCAATATGATATGGTGTCAACTGGCAAACGTCAAGTAGGTTCTACAATCAAACCATACCTTTATACATTGGCGATGGAAGAGGGTATGACACCTTGCACACGCGTGCCAAACGTGCAACCTACTTTTGTGTTGGGCGACGGTACAGAATGGGCTCCTCGCAACGATTCTAAAAAGAAAGTAGGTGAGATGGTTACCCTTCGTTGGGCACTTTCTCAGTCAAACAACTGGATTTCAGCATATTTGATTCGTGAATTTAGTCCACAATCATTAGTAAAACTGATGCATTCGTTTGGCATTAAGTCTAAATTAGACCCTGTGGTTTCACTTTGTCTTGGTCCTGTGGAAGTGAGCGTTAGCGAAATGGTTGATGCCTATACCACTTTCGTAAACAAAGGTATCAAAGTAGAGCCAATGTATGTTACTCGTATCGAAGACAATAAAGGCAACATTATATCAACATTTACACCTCAATATACAGAGATTATCAGCGAAGAAACATCGCACAAGATGCTTGAAATGCTAAAAGCTGTAATCAATGAAGGTACAGGTGTGCGTCTTCGTTATCGTTATCAGTTTAAAGGCGATATTGGTGGCAAAACAGGTACCACCCAAAACAACTCAGACGGTTGGTTTATTGGTGTGACACCAGAGCTTGTGTCTGGTACTTGGGTAGGTGGTGAAGACCGTTCTATCCACTTCGACAACCTACGTGAAGGTCAAGGTGCTTCTATGGCGCTTCCTGTTTGGGCACTTTACATGCAAAAAGTTTATGCAGACGAAACATTAGGATACTCAGATACACTTAAATTTGACATTCCAGAACACCTGCACAAAGAGTACAAAGAATGCGTTTCAAATGATGTAGTAGAAGACCTTTTGTTCAATTGATGTGCAAACGAGAGGAGAACCAAGCTTGCTTGAGTTATCCCGAGTGCAGCCATCAATCATGAGGACGAAGTCCGAATAATTAGGAGTTAATTTGACCCCGTAGGGGTCTATCTTTAAGTAGGCAGGTGTTAAGCGTAGCGCAACGCCTGTATATAAATATCACCCAAAGGGCACGCCCGTAGGGTGTGCATCTAATGGTTATAATAAATTTTAAATAACATATTTAAATCAAGTATTATGAAAATCAATTTTAGTATTAAGTACTTCACACATTGGGGTCAAAACATGGCTATTTCTGGTTCTCTTCCACAACTTGGCGAAGACAATCCAGCAAAAGCAGTATTCATGAACTTCCAATGGAAAGAAAATTGGTCATATACCATAGAAGTAGATGCCCAAGAACCATTTGAATTTACTTACCGTTATCTTTTAAAAGACTCTAATGGCTTAGATAACTTTGAGTGGGGAACAGATAGAGTTATAAAAGTTGACCCTAAAACACAACAAGAAATTTTCCTTGTTGATACATGGAACAACCCAGGTGCAGTAGAAAACGTGTTTATGACAGCACCTTTCCAAGAAGTATTATTCAAAGAAAATTATCTTCCAGTAAAAACTCCTAATAAAGTAAAATATACACACAGTCTACGTGTAAAAGCTCCACTTATCAAAAAATGTGAAGGTCTTTGCGTAGTAGGTAACGTAAAAGCATTAGGAAAATGGGATACATCTAAAGCAGTTGTACTT
>JAXJWL010000221.1:0-2409 GCA_036308065.1 Paludibacteraceae bacterium | reverse complement strand
TTGTTGGTGTTTACCACTTGTTTAAGGTCTGGATTTGCCTCAGTCATAAATGTAAACGCAGCGTCAGCGTAGAAATCTTCGTAAATCTTTCTTAGTTCGCTTAGTTCTAGGTCACATTTAATATATGAGCTAACAAAAATACCTCTAGAGAAGTTGCCACGCACAGGGATAAAGTTGATGTCCTTGTCGAAATCGCTTTGAAGTTGAACAAGCGATTGGCGAATTTCTTTCAAGTGTTGGTGGTTAAATGCCTTATACACAGAGATATTGTTGTTTCTCCAGCTAAAGTGAGATGTTGGACCAGGTTTCACGCCAGCACCAGTAGAACCAGTGATGCCGTTTACGTGGATTTCATCGTTTAAAAGACCTTTAGCAGCAAGTGGAAGTAGTCCAAGTTGGATGCCAGTGGCAAAACAACCAGGGTTTGCTACTTTGTTTGCTTTTTTAATACGTTCACGGTTTAGTTCTGGAAGACCATACACGAAACCATTGCTTTCATCGCGAAAATCTTGAGCAAGGTCGATGATTTTTACGTTTTCTGGCAAGGTGTGAGCAGCAAGGAATTTGCTACTGTCGCCGTGACCAGAACAGATGAATAAAACGTCGATTTCATCGAAAGGTAATAGGTCTGTAAACACCATTTCGGTTTCGCCGTAAAGACCTTCGTGAACGTCGTATAATTTGTTCCCAGCATTACTTGTGCTGTTTACAAATGAAATTTCTACTTCTGGGTGGTTTAATAATATACGAAGCAGTTCGCCTGCTGTATATCCCGCACCACCTACGATACCTACTTTTATCATAATTAGTTGTTTATTTTAATTGTTTAGTCGGGCACTTCGACAGGCTCAGTGACCGACTATATGTTTTTTAAACGGTCCCTGAGCTTGTCGAAGGGCCCGTTTTATATTACTTACGTTCCTCTGGGTGAGCTAGGTAGTATGCACGAAGTGCAGTTGCTGATACTTTGATGAAGCCTTTTGCGTCGTCTGAAGACCAAGCTTTTGCAGTTTCGCCATATTCGCCAAGTTTGTTTTTAACAAGGTCGTTTGGAGAATCCACACCAATAGTTTGGAACATAAGAGGACGAAGTTCTAGAGTAACTTCACCAGTAACATTGCGTTGGCTGCTTTCTAGCATAGCTTCGATGTCTGGCATCACTGGTTCTAGATATTGGCTTTCGTGAAGGAACATACCGTACCAGTTTGATACTTGGTCTTTCCAGTATTGTTGCCATTTACTCAATGTGTATTTTTCTAGGAAGCGGTGAGCACCAATGATAAGCATAGGAGCAGCAGCTTCAAAACCTACACGGCCTTTGATACCGATGATAGTGTCACCCACGTGGCAGTCACGACCAATACCGTATGCAGCACCAATTTCTTCTACCACTTGGATAGCTTCGATTGGGTCTTCGTATTTTTTACCGTTTACAGATTTAAGTTCACCTTTTTCAAAACCAAGTTTTAGTAGTTCTGGACCTTCTTTTGTAGCGTGTTTTAGGTAAGCGCATTCTGGAAGACCTTGTGTAGAGTCCAAAATTTCGCCACCGCAGATAGAAGTACCCCAAAGACCTACATTGTAAGAGTATTTAAGTTTGGTGAAGTCTGCAAAATAACCGTTTTTGTTTAAGTAATCAACTTCTTCTTGACGTGTAAGGTTGCCATCACGAGTAAGGGTGATGATTTCCACGCCAGGAGCCATTACAAGGAATGTCATGTCGAAACGAATTTGGTCGTTGCCAGCACCTGTAGAACCGTGTGCAATAGCAGAAGCGCCAATTTCATTTGCATAACGTGCTATAGCCATAGCTTGGAAAATACGTTCAGAAGACACAGAAATAGGGTAGCAGTTGTTACGTAGTACGTTGCCGTAAACCATGTAACGGATGCTTTTGTCGTAATATTCACGTGTTACGTCTAGTGTAACATATTCTTTAGCACCTAGTTTGTAGGCGTTTTCCTCGTTTTGTTTTAGTTGTTCTGCAGAGAAACCACCTGTGTTGGCACAAGCAGCATACACTTCATAACCTTTTTCTTTAGCTAAATACATAACGGTGTATGAGGTATCTAAGCCACCGCTAAATGCTACTACTACTTTTTTCTTTTCCATATTTTTGTTGTTTAATTTGTTTCGTATTATTTGGTGTGTTTGTGTCACCCTCGCTTCACTCGGGTGAGGACTGGAGGGGTTTTCTTTTGTCCCCGCCTCGTCGTCGCTCCGCTCCTAAGAGACGGGGTTACAACCCAGTTTCACCCTGCGGGTGAGAATTTATTTATCACAGGCTCAACACCTGCCTACAACTTAAGATAAACCCGCTAAGCGGGTTAAACTCCTAATTACTCGCTACACTCGTGATTTTGCTCCCGCTCGGCATAGTTCAAACAAGTTTGACTCTGCTCTCGCTTA
>JAXJWL010000220.1:0-5241 GCA_036308065.1 Paludibacteraceae bacterium | reverse complement strand
TTATAATGGTACTTCATACATTATTCAAAAAGGTGCAGAAGCGCTTTATTCGCCAGAGGGCATGCAAGAGGTAAAAGATATGGTATCTTATTACCTTACCAATGCCAAGATAATAAGAGAAGAACTTACAAAATGTGGTTTCACCGTGTATGGTGGTGTAAACTCTCCTCACGTGTGGGTAAAAACTCCTCACCACACCACTTCATGGAAATATTTCCAAGAACTTCTATATGATATAAATGTGGTTTGTACCCCAGGTGCTGGCTTCGGCCAAATGGGTGAAGGCTACTTCCGCCTAACTGGCTTCAACTCCCGCGAGAATACTATAGAAGCGATGCAACGAATCTCAAAATGGGTATAAAAAATAAAAAACGAAATTGATTTCTCAATTTCGTTTTTTTTTATTTTATCAAAGGGAATATTATCAGTCCTCGTAAAATGAATTTTAAAGGAGGGAGTTTTAGGCGTCCCGAAGTCCGAACAACCGGAGTTTACTAAACGTAAATGAGGATTGTGAGGACAAGGGCAACGACACGTGTTGATGACCAACGGGAATAAAATCACCCTTTAAAAACATTTTACTTAATCTCCCAGGTTTCGTTAGTTGCAAGTAGCTCCGCAAAATTATGATAATTTTTCTTGGTAGAAACTTCTTCTACTTGAGCATAAACTGCGTCGTTGTAGGTAGGAGCATCTACGTCGCGGATAACACCTAGAGCAACTGGGAAGTCTGGACCTTCCATAAGGGCAAGCTTAAGTTGAAGTGTGTTGTCCATGCAGTGAGCGTCGTGAACTAATAGGTCTTTTTCGGTAATACCGTTTTCACCAATTTTCACTACTTTTAGGCCAAAGCCTTCTTGCATAAGACCAAGTTCGCGGTTTTCACCGAAAATCATTGGTTTGCCGTGTTCTAGATAGATTGCGTTTTTAGCACGTAGGTCTGATGTTGCAAGGCTGTCGTGAGTTCCGTTGTTGAAGATAACACAGTTTTGTAATACTTCTACTACAGAAGCACCTTTGTGACGAGCTGCTTTTACAAGCACATCTTCAGTACCTTTTAAATCTACTGCCACGCAACGAGCGAAGAAACGACCACGAGCACCGAAGCAAAGTTCTGCAGGACGGAATGGGTCTTCTACAGTACCGTATGGAGAAGATTTACTTACGAATCCACGAGCAGATGTTGGAGAATATTGACCTTTTGTTAAACCATAAATACGGTTGTTTAAAAGAATCATATTAAGGTCGATATTTCTACGTAGAGCGTGGATAAAGTGGTTACCACCAATTGCTAGGCCGTCGCCGTCGCCAGAGATTTGCCAAACAGTAAGTTCTGGATTTGCAACTTTCACACCTGTAGCAATAGCTGCTGCACGACCGTGAATAGTGTGCATACCGTATGTATTCATATAATATGGTAGACGAGATGAACATCCGATACCTGAAATCACTGCGATTTCGTGTGGAGGAACACCAAGGGTAGCCATAGCTTTGTGTAAAGAATTTAAGAATGCATGGTCACCACATCCTGGGCACCAACGTGGTTGTCCAGTTTTATAATCTTTTGCTGTATATTCTGACATCTTTTTACTCGTTTAATAGGTTTGTAAATGCTTCAACTAGTTCATTAACCACAAATGGTTGACCTTTCACTTGGTTGAATTGATTGAAATGAACACCTTCCACTTTAGAACGTAAGTACATTGCAAATTGTCCCATATTTTGTTCTGCAACAACTACTTTTTTGTATTTACGAAGCACTTCTGCAGCATTTTTTGGAAGTGGATTGATATAAGTGAAGTGAGCTAAAGCAACTTTTTTACCTGCTTTATTCATCTCATCTACAGCAGAACGTAAGTGACCGTATGTGCCACCGAAACCTACTACTAATAGGTCTGCATCTTCTGCACCTTCTACTTCTACATCAGGAACTGGGATTTTTTCTACTTTTTCTTGACGTAGGATAGTCATTTTGTGGTGGTTTTCTGGTTCTGTAGAAATAGCACCTGTTTCATTGCTCTTTTCTAGACCACCAATGCGGTGTGCGAAACCTTCTGTACCAGGGATTGCCCAATAACGAGAACCTGTTTCTTCGTTGCGCATAAATGGAGTCCATTTACCCATCATATCTGCTGTTACAAATGGAGCTGTAATTGCTGGATATTCAGCAAGTTCTGGAAGTTTCCATGCAGCAGAACCATTTGCGATGAATGCGTCTGTTAAAAGAACCACTGGAGTCATGTGTTCAACAGCTATTTTACAAGCCATAAATGCTGCATCGAAGCAATCTGCTGGAGATTTTGCTGCGATTACTGGCATTGGGCTTTCGCCGTTACGGCCATAAAGAGCTTGAAGAAGGTCTGTTTGTTCAGATTTTGTAGGAAGACCTGTTGAAGGACCACCACGTTGAACATTTAAAATAACTAGTGGAAGCTCAGCAATAACTGCTAAGTTCATAGCTTCACTTTTTAAACAAACACCAGGACCAGAAGTAGATGTTACTGCCAATGCACCAGCAAATGCAGCACCTACTGCAGAAGCACAACCTGCGATTTCGTCTTCAGCTTGTACTGTAACCACGCCAAGTGATTTGTGTTTTGAAAGTTCGTGAAGCACGTCTGTAGCAGGAGTAATAGGATAAGAACCTAGGTAAAGACGAAGACCTGCTTTTTCTGCAGCAGCGATGAATCCGTATGCAGTAGCCTTGTTACCATTGATATCCATATATTTACCTGCTTCTTTTGTAGCTTTGCTATCTACAGTGTAAGTAGTGCTCACTGAAGCATGAATATTGTGACCATAATCGTAACCTGCATTTAACACTTTAATGTTTGCTGCTGCGATTTCTGGTTTTTTTGCGAATTTTTCGCGAAGCATTTCTTCTGCGTTTGCAAGATTTCTGTTGAATAACCAACAAACTAAACCTAGAGCAAACATATTTTTACAGCGTAGGATAGATTTGTTGTCTAAACCTGAATCTTTAAGCGCTTCTTTACACATGCTAGAAATAGGCGCTTCTACTACTGTATTTTTGATATTTAGTTCTTCAAATGGATTATCTGTTGTGAAAAGTGCTTTTTTAAGGTCTGATTCTTGGAAAGAGTCAGTATCTACAATGATAATTGAACGTGAAGAACAGAATTTATATTGAGTTTTCAACGCTGCTGGGTTCATAGCGATAAGAACATCGCATTTGTCACCAGGGGTTAAAACTTTGTCTGAACCAATGTGTACTTGGAAACCTGACACACCTGTTAAAGTACCTTGTGGGGCACGGATGTCTGCAGGATAATCTGGGAAAGTACTAATGTCGTTTCCGGCAGTAGCTGAAATGGTAGAAAAAATATTACCAGCAAGCTGCATACCGTCGCCTGAGTCGCCACTAAAGCGGACTGTTACATCTTCCAACGCTTCTATTTTCATCTTTTATAGTTATTAATGATTATTATTTCAATATTAAAGTCACAAAATTACATTAAAAAAAATGAATATGCAAAATTTTTGCAGTATTATTCATTTTTTCTGCAAATTTATTGCATATTCAGTGTATATACAAGGGAAATATTACAAAAATGTTACAAATTAATTAGCCAACAATCGCCGAAGGCAATTAGGAATTAGGAATTCAGCGATTAAGCGAATACAGAACAAATTTATTTGTTATGTTGAGCGAGAGCTGAATCGCCGTAGGCAGTTAGGAGTTTTGAAATTTCATATCCTTCATTGTAAAGCTCCACAAGTTTGTTAATATCCTTCTCAATCCTGCTCACCTTGAGCGGTTTTTCAGGACGAATAACAAGCGCCCTACCCTCCTGCTCCAATTTGTCAATTAAATCCAATGTTTCATTATAAACTCTTGCACGAGATTTTATCGCTTCTTGAAGTTTTGGATATTTCCTATAAAACAACGATGCCAAAGGATTGTTTTTCTCATCTTTTCGATAATCTTTATTTCTTGTAAGAACAATTACAAACTTTTTAAATCCTTGATTCATTGCATATTGCACAGGTATAGAATCGGAAATACCACCGTCGAGCATCGGAATGCCATCAATTGTTACCATAGGTGCAGCAAAAGGCAAACTACTAGAAGCTTTCACAATTTCTATCACCCTATCTGCAGATGTTTTTTCATCCATATAACATGGTTCTCCTGTTAGGCAGTTTGTAGTTACCATTATAAAACGTTCTTTACGGGCGAAGTACGTGTCGTAGTCGTATGGACAAATTTCATTTGGAAAAGTCTCAAACAGAAGTTTAAAGTCCATTATATTACGTTGAGTGAAAAGATATTTTAGACCAACATATCTATATTTTTCATAAAGGTCGATATTACTTCTTCGCGCTCTGCCACGTTGTTTAGACATATAAGAAAGCCCGTTGCAAGCACCAGCACTCACTGCCACAGTGAAAGGAAAATCTATCCCTTTATCCAAAAAATTGTCTAAAACACCACTTGTAAAAGTACCTCTCATACCTCCACCTTCTAGGATAAGAGCAGTACTTTCGTCTATTATAAAATCATTGTTCATAGGAGTTCTAAAATTTGGAATGCAAAATTAATTAAAAAAATGATTACCTTTGCACTTGCTATGAAAAAGATTATCACACTTATCGTTTGTATCTCGCTATCTTTTAGCGCCTTTGCGCAATTGAAAAAGGTGCGTTTGGGAAATAATAGTAACCAACATATCACTCTTGGCATTGGTGCTTCATATCCAGTGTTTGATTGCCCGGGCAACATAGGTGGTGCGGCAAATTTGTCGTACACC
This sequence comes from Paludibacteraceae bacterium, assembly GCA_036308065.1. Taxonomy (GTDB): domain Bacteria; phylum Bacteroidota; class Bacteroidia; order Bacteroidales; family Paludibacteraceae; genus Enterocola. Next base: position 469 of record JAXJWL010000220.1, on the reverse strand, counting down.
TATTATTTTATGCCAAGATTGGGTCTGAGAGGCGAACTGAGTTATGCGTATTTGAGATATGCGCCTAGCAGGTCCCTGAGCTCGTCGAAGGGCCCGGCCGATAGTTTCGACGGTCTTCACGCAGGTGACATTAGTGCTCAAGTGGTATTCAACTATTTCATAGACAGAGGACAACGCCGTGAAAACAATCGCGGAAGTTTTGTACCAGAGAGAGCATATCTATTTGGCGGTGTGGGATGTTTCTTGTACGATGCACACGCCACAGGCAAAGATGTGGGCATTCATGCTAGTTTCCCTATCGGCACAGGTGTAGCATGGAGCGTGGGTAGCGATTGGGCAATAGGCCTAGATGCCACTTGGAGATTTACCTTAACCGACGAGTTGGATGCCATTGTACCAGAAAAGTTTATGCCAGACTGCTATGCAACACTTTGCCTTTCTGTTACTTACAAAATCCCTAAACAATGGG
>JAXJWL010000219.1:0-3660 GCA_036308065.1 Paludibacteraceae bacterium | reverse complement strand
TATACACCGGACGCTCTCCGTATGGAGCTTTAAGTTCTTTTTCTTCAGACATATTATTTAATTTTACGTTTTCTCAACCATTCAGACATAAATCTATCGTAAATGATATAACCATTTTCTGTTTTATAGATTATTTCATTTTCCTCTAATTTAGAAAGCGAAGCGCTCACACTACTTGCCCCTTGAAGTTTATACTTAGCAATAAATTCACCTGCATAAATTTCTTTTACACAACCTTCGCTCGCTACAGCTTCTATCAAACGAACATTACTTGCTGTATAAGAATTCAACAAGTCTATATAGGAGTAAGAATTCTCTGCAACTATCTGATTTATTGCAAATTCCATTAAATCAAGCGCAACATCTTCACCATAACCATAAAGCCTATTTAGTATACTTTGCACATACCATGTATGACCTTCAAATCTATCATAAATAGCACTGAACACCTCAAAATGTAATTTGATTCCTTTTTTCGCAAAATTATCAATTGCAAAACGTGCATATTCTCCCTTTTCTATCTCTGCTATATTAAGAATTTGGGTACTCTGATAAAAAGGTCTTGTAGAAGATGTAAACATTTTTTGCATCTGCCGCTTTTTACTTCCTGCAAAAATAAAGTTCACATTTGGCAAAAATTGAATATACGAACGAAGAAGCGCTTCTACTCCTTTCTCTGGATACTCAGTAATCTGCTGAAACTCATCTATTGCTATATAGCAGCGTTTTTCTGAAGAAGCTAGATAATTGAAAACTTCTTTTAGCGTACTCTCCTCATTGGCAGATGTAATATCAATTGAAGTTTGAGGCAAACCTGTTAGTTCATCAAATGTAAAAACAGGACGAATACTACGTATAAACGAACCTATACGTGAAAGCGCCTTTTGTGGAACTGAATCTAATTTGCCTAAAACCGTTTCTGCAAAAAGTTTAACAAAATCACCTAGAGTTTGCGTAGAAAGAATATCCATGTAAAGAGTAACAACATCTGAATCTTCTTTCTTGATATTATAAAAAGAGTGAAGAATCAAACCTGTCTTACCCATACGACGAGGTGCTATAAGAGTTACATTTCTACCATTGTAAAGTGCATCTATTATAGTTTTAGTTTCTTGTTTTCTATCACAGAAAAACTCTGGGCTATGATAACCCGAAATTAAAAAAGGGTTGTTAGTTCTCATATTTCACATTTTACGTTACGTAATTTACGTAATGCAAAAGTAATGATTAAAAATTAAGTTTCCAAAGATTCTAAAAACAAAATTTCGTAAATCACGTAACGCAATTTACGAAATTAAAAAATCGCACCAAAAAAGAGTTGAATAAAAAGAGTTATTCAAGGTTTGAATTTAATTGATTTCCACACCGAAGGTTATACTTGGAATAGGATCTGTAAACCAACCAGTATCCGCTCCAAAACCACCAGTGCGAGCTTCTGCAAATGCGTGCCAAGAGACTAACAAATAAGCATTTGCTCTTTGGTGAACTCTATATTTTGCACCCAAACCTATATCAAAAAAGTTTGCATCGTACTCATCAAAGTAATAATCTGATGTCCAGTGGTGTTCATATTGATAACCTGCATAAACAAACACGTTGAACCTTGGAAAACGTGTTCCATTCAGAATATCAAATGTAGTACCAACCCTCACTCCCAATGTATGTTCGCCATCTGTATAATCACTATTTACATAACCATAGTAGCTATAAAGTGGTGCTACAGAAATTTTCCAACGTGGAAAAAGTTTGTAACCTATCTCTGGCATAAGTAACACATTGAACTGGTATGGGTCTAGGTGAAAACCAAAGTTACCACCGTATGTAATGTTGCTAAGTTTGAAGAAACTTTGCTTTTTAGTAGTTGTAGTGGTGGTTTGAGCAGCAGACTCTGCGCCTGTTTCTTGTGCCCACAAAGTAGTTGGAAGCAATAAAGATATAGCTAAAACTAGCCATAGAATTAATTTATTCTTTTTCATAATATTTGATTTTTTGGTTCTGCGAAAATATTAAATATTTGTTAAATCCACATTACTTTTTTCTAAAAATATTACTTTTGTACACCGAAAACTTATCAACAACTTAAAATGAAAAAGATAATTATACTTCTTACCTCTATATTATTAATTACAACACCTGTTTTAGCAAAGAAAAACGATGATGTAATGCTTACTACCACATTTCTTGTGGTAATGCCAAAGGCAAAATCGGCTGAGGTTACTAAAACTCTTAAGAAGCAAGCGGGCGTGAAAAAGGTTGAAACCAACCTAAAAGACCAAACAGTGGTGGTAACTTTCTCTGCAGAAGAGAATACAGTTTCAAACCTTTTGAAGCAATTTAAACAAATGGGAGTAACTGCCGCAGCTATGGAAACAGGCTGTTTTGGCAGTAAAGAAGGCTGTATTAATGCCATAAAACCCGAAAACACCATGAAATAAACGTGAGTTTAGAAGATATTTTTAAAAATATATAGAAATTTTGCTCAAAAATTTTGGTGGATTAAAAAATTGTCTTACCTTTGCAATCGCAAAAACGATTGTGCCATAGCTCAGTTGGTAGAGCAAAGGACTGAAAATCCTTGTGTCCCCGGTTCGATTCCTGGTGGCACCACAAAAAGAGACTCAGAGAAATCTGAGTCTTTTTTTTGTGGCGCCAATCCGTGTTTAGAGTTTATTTTCATATCTTTGTGAAGATTTTCATTGACATTACTAGATAAAAAAATAATAGATACATGAAAAAGATTACAAAATGGTTTATTGTCAGCCTTATTATTTGTGCAATTGGCATGGTTAGCTGCAATAACAAGGAAGAGATAAGCAGTGAAGTAGAAAGCATTGAACTTCTACGCACTAGTCAAAGTTGGAACGAGGTGGAATTGCCAGACTATCCGCAAGGACGTCCTGAATTGGTAGCTGTAAAATATGTTATCCCTGCAGGAAAGAAATTAGGATGGCACCATCATGATGTTATGAACCACGGAGTGTTGGTGCAAGGCGAACTTACCATTATTGGACAAGATGGAAAAACCAAGGTAATGCGAGCAGGCGAAGTTGTTGTCGAAATGGTGGATGCTATTCATCACGGTGAGAATCGTGGCACAGAACCAGTAGTGCTTTATATGTTCTACCTTTCACAAAAGGGTATGCCACTATCTGTGCAACACCCAGAAATACCTATGAAATAAAAGAACTCCAATTATTCATACAACAAGTAATGATAAAAATAATCTTACGCATTGTAGGCACTGTTTCGCTTATACTTGGCATTATAGGCATTGCGCTACCTGTGCTACCTACTACCCCTTTCCTACTTCTTACAGCCTATTGTTACCTAAGAAGTGCACCTGCTTGGCACAAACGCCTACTAGAAAGCAAGCATTTTGGTCCGTACATAAGAAACTTTCAAGAAAAGAAATGCATTCCTGTGCGCATAAAAGTGTATTCAATAAGTATGCTTTGGATTACAATTTGCATTTCTTGCATTTTTGTTTCTATCTTGTGGGTAAGATTGCTACTTTTAGGCATTGCCGTGGGTGTAACATGGCATATTTTGTCTTATCCTAGCCAACCTAAACAATAAAATTCACTATCTTTGCAAAATGAACAAAGTTTTATCTAAATATTACAAGGAAAACCTTATTTTGTGGATAAGTTTTTTCTGCAT
>JAXJWL010000218.1:0-1231 GCA_036308065.1 Paludibacteraceae bacterium | reverse complement strand
TTGGAATACCATCAATTGTTACCATAGGTGCAGCAAAAGGCAAACTACTAGAAGCTTTCACAATTTCTATCACCCTATCTGCAGATGTTTTTTCATCCATATAACATGGTTCGCCCGTTAAACAGTTTGTGGTAACCATTATAAAACGTTCTTTACGAGCAAAGTACGTATCGTAGTCGTATGGACAAATTTCGTTTGGAAAAGTTTCAAACAAAAGTTTGAAGTCCATTATATTACGTTGCGTGAAAAGGTATTTTAGTCCAACATATCTATATTTTTCATAAAGTTCGATATTACTTCTGCGCGCTCTGCCACGTTGTCTAGACATATAAGAAAGTCCGTTGCAAGCACCTGCACTCACTGCCACAGTGAATGGAAAATCTATCCCTTTATCCAAAAAATTGTCTAAAACACCACTAGTAAAAGTACCTCTCATACCCCCACCTTCTAAGATAAGAGCTGTACTTTCGTCTATTATAAAATCATTGTTCATAGGAGTTCTAAAAATTGGGATGCAAATTTAATTAAAAAAATCATTACCTTTGCACTTGCTATGAAAAAGATTATCACACTTATCGTTTGTATCTCGCTATCCTTTAGCGCTTTCGCGCAATTGAAAAAGGTGCGTTTGGGAAATAATAGTAACCAACATATTTCACTTGGTATTGGTGCTTCATATCCTGTGTTTGATTGTCCAGGTAACATAGGCGGTGCTGCAAATCTGTCATACACATATTATTTTATGCCAAGATTGGGTCTTAGGGGTGAACTGAGTTATGCGTATTTGAGATATGCTTCGGGCACTACTTCGGGCACTACTTCGGACTCGTCAAAGGGCCCGGCCGATAGTTTCGACGGTCTTCACGCAGGTGATATTAGCGCACAAGTGGTATTCAACTATTTCATAGACAGAGGTCAACGCCGTGAAAACAATCGTGGAAGTTTTGTTCCAGAGAGAGCATATCTATTTGGTGGCGTGGGTTGTTTCTTGTACGATGCACATGCCACAGGCAAAGATGTAGGTATTCACGCAAGTTTCCCTATCGGAACAGGTGTAGCATGGAGTGTGGGTAGCGATTGGGCTATAGGCTTAGATGCCACTTGGAGATTTACTTTAACCGACGAGTTGGATGCCATTGTACCAGAAAAGTTTATGCCAGACTGCTATGCAACACTTTGCCTTTCTGTTACTTACAAAATCCCTAAACAATGGGTAGGCAGCAACAAAACA
>JAXJWL010000217.1:0-3783 GCA_036308065.1 Paludibacteraceae bacterium | reverse complement strand
TATGTTTTAGGTACTTTTTGTAGTGGCAACGGAGCACTTCCACGTGGTGGTTCGCAAGGTATGTCGGACAGAATGGAAAAATATTTCCTAGATCTTGGTGGTAAAATTTTTACTCATAAAAAAGCTATTAAAATAGACGTAGAGAAGAAGTTGGCACAATGTGTTCATTTTGCCGATGGCACTTCTGCATCTGCAGATTACATTGTTTGCACATGCGATGCTTCTATTGTTTTCGATAAACTTCTAGGCGAAAAACACAACGAAAAATTCTTCAAGACAAGATTCAACGACAATTATCGTCATCCTGTATATAGCACATTCAACACATACATAGCGGTGGACGATAAATGCGACTTTTTAAAAGATACTACTTGGTTCAACTGCGCTCCTTATACTGCGGTGGGCAAAGAGCACGATTCTGTTCTTTTGAAAAGTTTCTCTAGCGAACCTACATATTCTCCAGAAGGAAAAAATCTGCTTCAAACGCTTCTTGTGCAATACGAAGACGACTTCGACAAATGGGCAAGATTGTATGAGGGGAATCGCGAAGCATATAAACAAGAAAAGGAAAAGATTGCTCAATCCGTGGTGGCTGCTATAGAAGAGAAATTTCCTCAACTTAAGGGTAAAATGACTGTGGTAGAAACAGTTAGTCCATATAGTTACTATCGTTTTTGCGGAGCATACAAGGGAGCGTACATGAGTTTTATTCTTACTCCTTTTGCTAAAAAGAAAACTCACAAAGGCATACTTCGAAAAATTAAAAACGTATTCCTTGCAGGTCAATGGTTGCAACCTCCTGGCGGACTTCCAAATGCTGGAGCAACAGGAAGATTTGTGATTCAAAGAATTTGCAAAAAAGAAAAGGTCGTTTTTGATAATAAAATATGAAAATCTCAGATATATTAAAAAACAAACAACTAATCCTCGATGGTGCCATGGGTACGATGCTACCAAAGGTAGAAGGCACAGAGGAGGAAAAGGTAAGAAAAATCCACAAAATGTATGTGGATGCAGGGGCTGACTTTATTACAACAAGCACCTTTACCGACAATGCTCTTGAAAATATCGAGGAGCATAGCACTCGTTTTGTGAAGATTGCACGTGAGGTGGCAGACGAGGCTGGCAGAAAGGTGTATGTGTTGGGTAGCGTGGGACCTGCAAGTTTTAGTCTTACTATGCAAGAAGATGCTTCTTTCACAGCGTTGCAAAATGCTTATAAGCGTCAGATTAAAGCAATGGCAGAGGCTGGTGTTGATGCACTTATTTTTGAAACATTCTTTGATGCACTAAACATAAAAGCAGCTCTTACTGCAGCAGCTGAGGTGGCTCCAGAGCTAGAATGTCTGCTTTCTGTAACACTTGAAAAAAGTGGACGACTTCTGAGTGGACAAACCCTTGAAGCACTTATTGCTACAGTGTCGCCTTTCAATATTATAAGTTTAGGTCTTAACTGTTCTTTCGGAGCAAAGGATATGACCCCATATCTAAATATTTTGGCAGAGAAATCGCCATTTTATCTGAGTGCTTATCCAAATGCAGGACTTCCAAATGCGCTTGGCGAATACGATGAAACGCCAGATGATATGGCAAGAGATTTGGCAGAGGTGTTCCCTAAACTAAATATTATTGGTGGTTGTTGTGGTACTACTCCTGAACATATTGCCAGATTGGTAGAAATGCGTGGGGCGAATACTTCGCCGATGAGAGTGCCAGCAGTGAAAGAAAAAGCATTTGACTTAAGCGGTTTGGAACCACTTGCAGCAGAAGGCTTTATTGCAGTAGGCGAACGCACAAACGTGGCAGGCTCTAAAAAATTTGCTCGCCTTATTGCGTCTGCCGAATACGACGAAGCACTACAAATTGCTCGCAAACAAGTAGAAGCAGGTGCACACGTGATAGACGTGTGCATGGATGATGCTATGCTCGATGCAAATGCTTGTATGGCAAAATTCCTATATTTAATGGGCACTGACCCTGCTATAGCGCGCGTGCCTGTGATGATAGACTCTTCTCACTGGGATGTACTTGCTGAAGGCTTAAAACATGTGCAAGGCAAAGCAATTGTAAACTCAATTTCTCTAAAAGAGGGCGAAGAAATTTTCCTACAACGAGCAGAATATATTAAACATTATGGTGCTGCTGTGGTGGTAATGGCGTTTGATGAAAAGGGACAGGCAGATACCTACGAGCGTCGCGTGGAGATTTGTACTCGTGCATACAAACTACTTACAGAAAAAGCTGGATTCCCAGCAGAAGACATTGTTTTCGACCCAAATATTTTAACTATTGCAACTGGTCTGAAAGAACATAACAATTATGCAGTAGATTTTATTGAAACAGTTCGTTATATAAAACAAAATCTGCCATACGCAAAATGCAGTGGCGGTGTAAGTAATTTGTCATTTGCCTTTAGGGGCAACAATCCTCTTCGCGAGGCAATGCATGCTGTTTTCTTGCACGAAGCAAGAAAGGCTGGGCTTGATATGGCAATAATCAACCCTTCTACTTTGATAAATGTAAGTGAGTTGGATTCTGTTTTAAGAGAGAAAATAACTAACTTAGTTTTAAATAAATCTGACGATGCAGCAGAATTGCTTATGGATTTTGTGGCACAAAATGGTGTTGTAAAAACAGAAAAGTTGACTCAAACTGCTCAAACAGAGCCTAAAACAGCAGAAGAAAGACTTGTAAATGCTCTTGTTACTGCAGATATATCTACTTTAAATGCCGACGTAACCGAACTACTTAGCAAACTTACTCCACTAGAAATAGTAGAAAATGTGTTAATGAAAGGTATGAACGTGGTGGGCGAACGTTTTGCCGCAGGCAATATGTTTTTACCACAAGTAGTGAAAACTGCCCAAACTATGAAAAAGGCAGTTGAAATACTTACACCTTATATGAGTGCAGACTCTGCGGTTTCTACCTCAAAACCAAAAGTGATTGTTGCCACAGTAAAAGGTGACGTGCACGATATTGGTAAAAATATAGTAGGCGTGGTGCTTTCTTGCAATGGTTACGAAGTGATAGATCTTGGGGTGATGACTCCAAAAGAAACCATTATAGAAGCAGTGCAAAGAGAAAATCCTGTGGCGCTTTGCCTTAGCGGACTTATTTCACCATCGCTTGCTCACATGGAAGAAGTAGCTGCAGAACTAGAACAAATTGGTTCAAAAGTACCTCTTATAGTAGGTGGTGCAACCACTTCGCTTAAACATACAGCAATAAAAATTGACCCTCTATATTCTGGCGTAGTGCTTCACTCAAATGACGCTTCTGAAAATGTGCGTTTGGTAAACTCGCTAAAAAAAGAACCACATTTGGCAGCGCTTTATAAAAATAAATACGCAGAAATACGTGAAAATGCCCTAAAAGCACAGCTTATTGCACACGAAAATAGAGAGTTTATAGATTGGGCTAGCGAAGAAATCAAACCGTTTACTCCTCTAAATGAGGTGGTTGAAAACACTCCTTCGCTAGAAGAACTAGAAAACCATATCAATTGGAAAGCATACTTTGCAGCATGGCAAGTAAAAGGAGAATGGGCAGAAAAAGTAAAATCCGACTTACTTACATTGCTTTTCGACCTTAAAGAAAAAGAAAACTGGACATACAAAGCGGTATACAAAGTAATTGAAGCACATTCAGAAGGAGATAATGTCATCTTAGCAAATCACAAGTGTGAATGTTGCCATGGCAAAATCCTAGCTTTGAAACGAGAATCTGAAAAATCAGCTTGTCTTTCAGATTTTGTATCGCCAGAAAAAGACTATGTAGGCG
>JAXJWL010000216.1:0-2336 GCA_036308065.1 Paludibacteraceae bacterium | reverse complement strand
CCCATATCCATAAGAATAATGAATATGTAGTTGAAAAAGATGTTTGTAACCACTGCCACAATGGTGATATACATTGCTTTGGTAGGGAAACCTGCTGCACGCATCACACTATTTAGCCCCAAGTATAAGTGAGTGACAAGATTTCCACATAGTAGCACTTGCATATACTCTCTAGCATAAACTATTGTGGCATCACTTGCACCGAAGAAGTATAAAATTGGGTCTAAAAATATTAATGACACCGCCGCAAACACCACGCCAATAAGCACGTTGAGCAACACCACATTGCCAAGGGCAAGTTCTGCTCCTCGTTTGTCTTGTTGGCCGAGTTTAACTGACACCACCGTGGTGGCACCAATACCTATCATAGCGCCAAAAGCTGCTGCCAAGTTCATAAATGGAAAGCAGACAGAAAGACCCGCTAGAGCTAGCGAACCTACGCCTCTGCCTATAAACATACTGTCTATGATATTATATAGCGAACTTGCCGTCATAGCCACTATGGCAGGTAGGGAATAATGCAAAAGAAGGGAACCAATACTTTTGGTTCCCAGTTCTTGTGTTTTAGACATATCTAAAATTTATTATTAAACAGCTTTAAAACTCATATCAAGGCTCTTAACAGAGTGAGTTAGAGCACCTACTGATATAAAGTCAACACCACATTCTGCATAGTCACGAAGTGTGTCGAAGGTGATACCACCAGAAGATTCTACTTCATAACGTCCTGCAATAAGTTCTACTGCTTTTTTAGTGTTTTCAGTATTGAAATTGTCTAGCATAATACGGTCTACACCACCAATAGCAAGTACTTGGTTTAGTTCGTCAAAGTTGCGCACCTCGATTTCTATTTTTAGGTCTTTACCTTTTTCTTTGCAGTAGTCTTTTGCACGAGTAATAGCATTTTCAATGCCTCCTGCAAAGTCTACGTGGTTGTCTTTAAGAAGAATCATATCAAACAGACCGATACGGTGATTTGTACCACCACCAATCTTCACTGCTTGTTTTTCTAAAAGACGAAGACCTGGAGTAGTCTTACGAGTATCAAGCACCTTGGTTTTAAGACCTTCTAAGCATTTTGCATATTTACGAGTAACTGTAGCTACACCACTCATACGTTGCATAATGTTTAGCATAAGACGTTCTGTTTGAAGAAGAGAAAGTACTTTTCCTTCTACATCGAAAGCAATATCGCCAGGTTTAACCTCATCACCATCATTTAGGTATTGAGTCATTTTTAAATCTGGGTCAAATGCAGCAAAAATACGTTTTGCTACTTCCACACCTGCTAGCACGCCTGTTTCTTTAATGATAAGGCGAGATTTACCCATTGCTGTGGCTGGAATACTAGAAAGTGAAGTATGGTCGCCATCACCTATATCTTCTGCGAACCAATACTTAATTAAATCATCTAATTGATCATTCAGTGACATCATCTATTCTAAATTGTTGGATTAACTGATTATTTGATACTTTTCTAAAAAGTGCATACAAACGATACGATTTTCCTGCTGACGCAATGCTAATAATGCAGAAACTAGAGTTTTCACGTTTGCCAAAGTGAGCAACCTTACAAACACAATTTGGATTGTTGCTTACAAAGTCTGAAACTACATTTACCGCATATTCCTTGTTGCATATTACACTCTCACCTAGTACAGAAAGTTCTATGTTTGCATCTAGGATATTTTCTAGATGTTGCATTTGCCCAGAGGTAAGTGTTTTACATATCTGTTGCACAGAATTTTCTGTGGCATATCCTGTCACAGATATGGCCATCAGTGATATTAATAATATGAGTTTTAAGGTTAACTTCATGATAAATCGAGGCGTAAAACCTCAAGTTATCTGCAAATATAAGTATTATTTATCAAATATAGTGCTCTTTGTAGTTAAATTCGTTATATTTGTGCCTATAAAAAGCAATTATCCTTTATGAAGATTACATTTTTAGTTGTAGGCAAAACTGTTGGGAAAAACCTTACAGAAATGATAGATGAGTATGTAAAACGTCTTCGTTTTTACACCGACTTTGAGATGGTGGTGATTCCAGACCTTAAAAACAACAAAAATATGCCATTCGACGTGCAAAAAGAAAAGGAAGGCGAAATGATTTTGCGCTCGCTAAACGACTCCGACGATGTAATACTTATGGATGAGCACGGAAAGGAATACACCTCTGTGGAGTTTGCTACTCAAGTAGAAAAGAAAATGTCTTCTGGACTTAAAAGGTTAGTTTTTATCATAGGCGGTCCTTACGGATTCTCACCAGCCGTGTATGCTCGTGCCAACGGCAAAATTTCACTTTCTCGCATGACTTTCTCGCACCAAATGGT
>JAXJWL010000215.1:0-1020 GCA_036308065.1 Paludibacteraceae bacterium | reverse complement strand
GTACAATCTGGCATTGAAGGAGTTTCACGTTATTTGATGCCACTTCTTTTCATCCTTATGTTGGGTCTAGTGGGTTATTCACTTACACTTGACGGAGCAACAGAAGGTCTAAAATTCTTGTTTTATCCAGATTTTTCTGAAGTAAAACCACAAACTATCCTAGATGCTATGGGTCAATGTTTCTTCTCATTGAGTCTTGGTATGGGATGTTTAACTACATACGCATCTTACTTTAAAAAGGATGTAAACCTGCCAAAAACAGCGGTACAAATCATTAGCATCGACACTCTAGTAGCTGTGCTTGCTGGTTTAATGATTTTCCCTGCGGTGTTCTCATTTGGATTGGAACCATCTCAAGGTGCTGGTCTTGTTTACGTGGTACTTCCAAACGTGTTCCAACAAATGGTTGGTGGTCAAATCTTTGCTATTATGTTCTATGCTCTACTATTCATTGCGGCACTTACATCTATGATTTCGCTACTTGAAGTAGTAACTGCATACGTACACGAAACATTTAAACTAAATCGTACAGCGTCAGCAATTCTTATCACAGTGCTTGTAATCATTATGGCAGTGTTTGCTTCACTTTCTTGCGGTGCAATGCCAGAACTTGCACTATTTGGTAAGAGTGTATTCGACATATTCGACTATATTTCAGCTGTGATTCTGCTTCCACTTGGTGGTATGGCAATTTCAATTTACGCAGGTTGGATTATAGACGAAAAAATCCTTTATCTAGAATTTGCTAGAAACAACAAATATGCAATGTGGCTGTTTAAGGCATACGCATTTGCACTTAAATACATAGCACCTGTTTGTATATTGGTTGTATTTATTGGTTCATTCATTTAATAAAAATATTACTAACCATCGCTTAAAAACATTTTCTTATGAATTGGAAAGCTTATTTCTTCTTTACAAAAGGAGAGAGAAGAGGTGTGATAGCACTTCTAATTGTTGCTTCATTATTTTTATTGATTAGAGTTTTACTCGCAAATAAATTAGAGGATTCTTCTGTAG
>JAXJWL010000214.1:0-11295 GCA_036308065.1 Paludibacteraceae bacterium | reverse complement strand
GTGATACCAGATTGTAACCCCGTCTCATCGAGGCGGGGTAGATGCAATACACTTCGCATTTAAATTTGCAACGAAATAATAATTTAAGAATATGATAAACGAGAATAATTTTGAAATCACTAATGTGGATGTATTCACAAATGGTAAGGAAATTTACATTTCAATGCAATGGACAGGCGACGAAAGTAAAGTAGATAATTTATTTGTTGATTTGCTAGATGCCGACAAGGAATTATTGAATGACCGTATATATCCAGAATCGAAAGTCACTTTCGGTGTCCCTTATCAAGAGTTAGATTTAGTAGATGGTCAGCCAAACGAATTTATCTTCCACCTTGCTTTGTATGATAAGATTATAAACGAGGTAGATGGCAGTTTTAGTAAAGAAGAATTGCTTGCATTTAAAGGTCCTTTCAAAGTTAGTTTTGACTTCAAACGTAAACTTTTTGGCGAATGCATTACAAACCTTAAACTTGAAAATCCTGTAGCAGAATAAAGCGGTGAGGAAGATATGTCAAATAAAATAGAATATATAAAACAAGTATTGAGCGATGCTGAAGTGCGTGCTTCACTAGAAAAAGTGGTAGAAAATGTTGACATGCTAATGCCAGCAAGTGAAGAGGAATTTGCAGAAGTACAAAAATTTGGATTGTATCCTGCAGAGCAATGCATTGCGTTTGTGACCAGACAAGGAACACCTTTTTATCAGTTGGATAATATGGCAATGGTGCCTAATAAGGAAACTTCGTGTTATCTTCATTATGGTGATTTTGAGTTTCGACAACTTGAGATTCTGTATATTATGGCGCGAATGGATAGTGTAGAGGCACACCAATGGCTAAAGGAAAATCTCTTTCAAGGATGTCGTGTAGATGCAAGAAAAAAGAACGAGTATAAAGCCAAATTTAAAGGTCACGAACGTGCAGATTGGAAACAAATCCAGGTGGAATGGATGAAGTATTGTTTGATGCTCAAGTATCGTGACAACAGACTTTTTCGTCAAGATTTGTTTGCTTGCGATGGGAAAATTCCAGTGGAAGATGCCACTGCAACAAACTATGCTTCGAATTTGTTTTGGGGAGCACGCTTGGTGGAGGTTGCAGGAGAGAAATACTACTTAGGTTGTAACGTGTTAGGAAAATTGCTAATACAACTAAGAAACAACAATGGCATATTAGACTACAGCCTCCCCCAAGATATGCACCTCTTTGGCAAAGAAATCCTTCCAATATAGCATTTATCTTTTCTTGTTAGAATATATTTTATTGGAACAAGACAAAGCTGATATTTTATATAATATACTTAAAATGAAAAATGGCTATTTAAATGATATTCTTATGAGTACAGAACATCCAGCCTCAGATAGCCCAGAGAAAAATAGATGGAGAGTAAATATGAATATTGGTATTGAAATAGATGAGTTATGATAGATAGATCTTCGATAATGGCTTGGAGTTAGGAACATTTAATTTAAACCCTTAAAACAAAATATTATGGCAAAGTATGAAATAGAAGTAGATGTGTGTTTGGGAATAGGTCACTGTGGCAGCGTGAATGCCTATGGCAAATGTGAAGTAGAACTAACAGACGCAGAAGTAGAGCAACTAATAAACCTAATGCGCTCTAAAAATACCACAGACGTGGAAGAAATGGGCTTAGAGAATGAACTTCCAGAAATTTACGAAAAACTACACGATGCTTATTCTGAAATAGCAAGAAAAGTGGAATACGACCATTGGGTAACAGGAGGCTATTTTGAAGGTGAGTATGACGAACTTTACAATTATTACGATTTGGTAAAATATTGCATTGATAACACTAGTTTTGGAGAAACCTTTGAATTTTATCTTGAAGGAACTGATATAGAAGATTTTGTGGACGAAGAATCTGACGAAATAGATTTAGAAGCTTTGTTTGAAGAATATTCAAATCTACACGAAAAATTTAGCAGTTGGTTGCGCCACTACCTATTGGAAGAACTCACTATGGACGAACGCATTGAGTTTATAGAAACTCAAATGAATGCCGAACTCGATTGTGAAGATTTTGATTATGAACCAGAAATCCCTGCTAAAATAATAGAGATGGCTGGAGTGGAGTAGTTCTCCATTCTCGTTAAGAGGAATATTTATCTGTAAATCCTTTGCAGATAAATATTTTGTAGTATCTTTGCAAAAACTCCTAGATGTGCGGAATGCTTTTGAGCTAAATTTGTTATAAAAACGGCATCTAGGAGTTTTTTCTTTCATTTTTCTTCATCCTGTAGCAAAAAATGACACAGGTAGCACCTTATCTTTGCACAAAAATGATGTTTTCAATAATATCTCCTAGTTAATAAGTGTTGTGTGTCTAATGACCCACCATACCTCTCTGGTGGTAAAAATGGGAGGTAGATTTTATGACTATGAACGTAAGAAATAATATAATCGAAAGACTTCGCGCAACAAAACGCGAAAACATAGAAACTGTAATTGAGTATATGAACGAGCATGGCTTTTTCACACGTCATTGCCACAGTCATCACAGATATTATGGTGGTTTGGCAGACCATGCGTGGCAAACATATCAAGCCGCATTGAAGTTGTACGACCAAAACATTACTAGACAACCTTTGGAAAAAGACAGCATTGCCATTGCAACACTGCTACACGACTTTTGCAATTGCACAGGTATGTCACATATCCATGGTCATAGTCGTCGTTCCGCCCAAATGCTCAAAGAACTTGGATTTCACCTATCAGCAGAAGAGTTTCTAGCAATACGCTTCCATATGGGTGTACACAGCAAAAAGACACATTTCTTATACGACAATGCCGTGCGTAGCCAACTCCGCTACATTACCACCAAAGCCGACAGACACTCAGCCTGCAAGAAAAAAGGGTGGGGTTGAGGTAGATATTATTACTTTAAAATAGGCTCACCATTCTTGTCAAGAGGAATATTTATTTGTAAATCCTTTGCAGATAGAATATTTTGTAGTATCTTTGCAAAAGCTTTTAGACGTTGAGGCTGTCTTTGAACAGAGTTTGAACCTTCGTCTGAAAGCTTTCTTTGTTCTATGACCTCATGTAAATAAAATCGATTATCTTTCATTCTAGTTATAACTACACTGCAGATATACCTTTCTTTGTTTATTTCAATTGGGCAGAAATAACAGCACTATCGTAACCTCTACCTTTGTGATTTTTATCATAATCTATTAAAATTCCCTTCTCAATAACGTCTATCACAGCACCAAAGGCAATAGCCTTATTTCGTCCAATGCCATGGCCGATACTATCATCTATTCCCTTTTTGTTGAGAATGACATCTCCAAAGAAAGGTGAGACGGCAATTCCGCCCAATTCCTTAAAATATTCAACAACTCTGTCTGTTAAAATCTTCCCCTCTATGGGCGCAAACTCTTCACCCGTAAGAATACTTACTTCTGGGTATTCTAGTAAAAACTTACACTTAAAATACTGTTCCCAATCACCAAACTCTTCTTTAAAAAGAGTTGTTCGAACCAATAACCATTCATACTCAGACAGGTGACTTTTTTGCCCTGTCAAACCTTTTAAATAAATTCCAATTTCCTCAGCAGGGATCTTTATCTCTAAAATGTCCTTTTCTAATTCTTTTGATTGCATTCTTTACAGAATTAAGTTCAATAATAAAAATGTTCTCACACATTCTCACTATACTTCTTTGGCAGTGGGGGCTACCTCTTGTACGTTTTATTCAGCAGTGATGCAAAGGTAGTGAAATTTGCTGTGGAAAACAACAAGATAAGATACAATCTCTAATATGAAAAGATAAAACTAGAATTTTCTTTCATTTTTCTTCATCCTGTAGCAAAAAATGACACAGGTAGCACCTTATCTTTGCACAAGAATGATGTTTTCAATAATATCTCCTAGTTAATAAGTGTTGTCTGTCTAATGACCCACCATGCCTCCCTGGTGGTAAAAATGGGAGGCTTTTTTATGTAATGAAACTTCGCATATAATTAAGATAAAAAAATAAATTCACTTGTGCATATAGATTGCACAAGTAGAATATATCTTTGCATCGTGTTAATCAATAAAGTATAAAGTTATGTCTTGGATTCCTTGTCAACATTGTGGAAAAGAATTACCAACAAGTTGGAGTTGGTTTGTTTGTGATAAATGCGGTTTCCGCGTTTGCCCTTCGTGTTTAAGTAAACATAGTGGACGTTATAGTACGGGAGGCCCTAAATGTAGTAAATGTATTTCGGGAGTGTTGAGACCAACTCATTAATAGCACACCCTGCATCACGGTTAGCATAAAATATATGAAAAATAATAACTTAATTTCATCAATCTTTTAAAAAAAAAGTTTAACTTTACAATTAATAACTTTAAAATAAATAATTATGAATGTAGTACAATTTTGGAAAGAATTAGCATTATCTCATAAAAGCTATGAAGATTTTTACACAACAGAAAAATTTATTGAATTATTAGATGAGAATGTGCTAGATTGGAAACAACAAGTGAAAGATAAAGACTTGTGGCCTGAGTTGCATTCGTATTCAAAAAATGTAGCAGAAAGCTATTATTTGTCGGCAATAATCAATGAACTAGGAATAGAATATGCTTGTTATTTAGTAGAAAATGAGAGTACACCACATCTTAATGCTGCTCAAGCATTGGATTATATTAGCGAACATTTAGACAAATGGACCACTTTTTCGGAGATTGTTAAACAAGAAATCTTAGATTTTAAACTAAGAAATTTTCTAACAGAATGTTCTAACAATTATGACTACTGGAATTCTTTAACAAAAGAACAGAAAGATAATGTTTTAGCTAAATTGAGAATTGAAGAAACTCAGTACGTTTCAGATTTGTTATTATTTAATATTTGGTCAAATGTATTGAATTATTCATATTCACCTTATATCGTATTTAGTACAAGTGAATTTAGGCATATGCAACAAGAGATAATGAGGGATATGGATAGAAATGAAAATGGAGACCGAGATGATAGATTCCTAAATGAAAGAATTATGCATCGTATTGATAGATGGGATATGCCAAAATTAAATTTTATAGAAGATGACTCTTTGTTGTATCAACCATCTTCAAAGTTAGATATGTTGCTGTTAGTATCAGAAAATTGCAAAGATGAAACATCTTTAAAAGCAATACAAATGATTAAGTCAGAAATATCAGATGGTTTTATGCTTGCGAGTCATATGAGAAACTAGAAAAACACAAACAACAGCACCTCCAGATTTAAAAGATTTGGAGGTGTTTTTTGTAGATGTGAACCGCGATTTCTATCATTTTTCTTCATCCTGTAGCAAAAAATGACACAGGTAGCACCTTATCTTTGCACAAGAATGATGTTTTCAATAATATCTCCTAGTTAATAAGTGTTGTGTGTCTAATGACCCACCACGCCTCCCTGGTGGCAAAAATGGGAGGCTTTTTTTTGAAAATATTTATTTGATTTTGCTTAAAATGATAGAAAAATGTTAACTTTGTTGAGGTATAAAAACTGATAGGCAAACATTAAAATAATAACACTATGAATGCAAAAGAAATAAACTTTGAGAGACTCTATAATTTTGTAGAAGAATATATACTAAACGGATATAGCAAAGATGATGGTATATATGTTGACTTCTTTAATCCAGACAGAGAGTTTGAGGTAGAACCTTTAGCAAATTTAGGTTTCGACTTAAATGACGATGGAAGTCTATATAGAGATGAAAAAGGAAAACCAGTAAATACAGACCTTGATTCTCATATTCATTTAGCAGAAGATATTACAATGATAGATAAAGAAATAGGTAAAAGAATTCCTAATTCAGAGTATATCTCTATGTTAGTGAATAAGTATCTATAAATCTGTAATAAAATCACAACCAATAAACCTCTACATCTAAAAGCAGATTTGGAGGTTTTTAGTTGATATTTTTTTGAATCCTGCTCCAATTTTTGTAACAGGAGAAGAACTTTTGAAATATAGGAATTAATAATTATTAAAATAAAAAAATAGAAATGTCACGTAGATATGAAAATAATGTGTCTATTAGAGAGGATTTTATAGAAATAAACCTTGAGAATTATAATGAATATTCTACATTGAATGATATTGTAGCTTTTTACTTTTCTGAGATTGGCGCAATGGGTTCACCTGGAAGATTTATAGTAATAACTAAAGATAAAAGTGTATATACATTTTCTATATTTGAACTACCAGACGAAATTATAAGACGTTTAATTCCTGTATTTTTTGAGTGTAATTTGGTATATAGCAAATTTAAAAATTTACCGATGGGATGGAATGGTGTGTTTGAAGGTGCTGGGAATTATGTGTTGATTAATGATAGTATATTTCAAGAATATAAATTAATGACGAAAGGGAATGAAGATGATCCTTTTTATCATTATCACAATTGGATTGCTATAGTAAGAGGAATTTTAGCAAAATAGTATATTTTATTAGTAATTTTATCTATATGTTAATAAAAATCGCTTTAAATACTTGTCTAAAACGTTTAAAGGTTGTAAATTTATGCGTTTTTAAAAGTTATATAAAGATGATTAAAGTAGAACTACGAACATTTGCTCAAGATGAAAATTCAAATGAGTGTATAGCAGCAAAAAGATTGAAAGGTATTCTAGAAGAGGATTTAAAAAAGTATCCTGATGCTAAAGGAAATATTTATATATTATCTAGCGTACGTATTTTTGGTCAGAAAAGAGATGATATAGATATTTTGGTAATGGGATTTGCTGAAGGTCTAATACTAAAGAATATTAATACTAAAAATATGGGATTAGTTAAAGAGTTACAAATAAAGAGTTTTATATGTAATATAGAATTAAAGTCTCATGATGCACGTTTTATAAGAAAAGAAGGATCTAATTATATTGTTAAATACAAAGGTGTTGATCATCCTGCTTCGGAACAATGTCGTGAAGCAAAATTTTCTCTTGTCAATTATTTGAATGATCAGTTAGACATAAATAGATTATTTGCTGCGGATTTATTGTGGTTTGATTCTTTAAATAAAGAATCTCTTGAGAAGATTAAAGGAGGGGTAGCTGATAATGCAATGTCTAATACTTTTAATTTTAGAGAATTAGTAGGTGCTATTTTGTTGCAAGTAGAGGTAAGGGGAGATTACTCTGGAATTAGTTTGAATAGTTTTGCTGATGGAAAAAAACAATATGATAAAATTGTTGAGTTATTTACAGCAAAAAGAGAAGTTCAAGGTTTAACTAGACAAAAATTTGAATTATTAAATCAAGCACCAGAAGCAATACAAAAATTACTTACTAGTGTAGGTGAAAAATTAACAATTGTGACAGGTCGTGCAGGAACTGGGAAAACTGTACAATTATTACAATTGGCATTCCAATTAGCAAGTGAAGAAAGATCAAATAGATGTTTAATTCTAACTTATAATAATGCATTAGTAAGTGATATAAAGAGGCTTATAGACTATACTCCAATGCCAACTAAAGTTGATAGTAGAACTGTTGCAATTAAAACGATACATTCATTTTTTCATAGTTTAATAAAAGGGTTGGGAGTTATACAACAAAACTTAAATCCATGTAGTAGTGATTATGATAGTAAGTACAATGATGCATTGGCAAAATTATATGACTATGTAGTAAATGAATGTAAAAAAGAAGAAGTTGCTACTCTTAAGGATCTATCAGAAACACCTATAGATTGGGATTATATTTTAATAGATGAAGCTCAAGATTTTTCAGATGTGGAGAAGGATATATTATTTAAATTATATGGTTTAAATAGGCTTATTGTTGCTGATGGTGTTGATCAATTTATAAGAAGTAGTAAACGCCAAGATTGGGGTGAAAATATAAAACGTGATTCTATACATAGACCGCAAGAAATGGTATTAGAACGTAGGCAGAAATCTAACCTTGTAAAATTTGTAAATGCCTTTGCAAAAAAATCTAATGTAGAATGGGAGTTGAAACCCAATGATAAATTATTAGGTGGAACTATAAAGGTATGCTCAAAATTTAGTTATGGAGAATATAAAATCTTAAAAGAAAATTGTGAAAATAATGGATGTGAAAACTATGATATTTTGTTATTAGCACCGCCTAGTATGGTGACTAAGGATGAAAATAATAATAGATCCTTTTCTAGATGTAATGATTATACAAGAGTTGAAATTCCAATATTTGATGGTATAGATAATAGATCTCGAACTACGTATCCTACAAAAGATCAGTGTAGGGTGTATCAATATGATTCTTGCAGAGGTTTAGAAGGATGGTGTGTGGTATGTTTAAGATTTGATGAACTTATTGAGTATAAAATGAATACCTATAAGATGACAGGAGAAGAATTAGGTTTAGATGAAGATAAAGCAAAATTGAGAAATGTTCTGTTATGGGCTCTTATGCCGTTGACACGTCCTATTGATACTTTGATTATAGTTTTAAAAAACAAAGATTCTTTAGTAGGTAAGATGTTAAAAGAATTATCAGAGAGTTATGATTTTATAGAGTGGAGTTTTGAATAATAGAAAAATAAAGTAATATGGATATAGGATTTTATAAAAATTACTTTAAGTACTTTCTTTGGAATAAGGTACTATTTAAACATTTTTTTTCTGATAAGAAGAAAGAAATACTTCTATATACAGATGAAATTCTAATAGAAAAATTAGGCAAACTGATAATAGAAGAGGTTGTAAGTAGTAACCAATACAGAGAAGATGTTAAGAATCAAGTGAAAGAAGATCTAACAGAGGGTAGCTGTATGAGTGATTTCTTTTCATCTGTAGAAAACTTCTGTAAAAAAAATAATTATTTAACATATATACAAAATATAGAAGTACAAGGAGATTCTATATCTTGGTGCAAAAGGAGAAGAAGGTGTAACTACTACAATGATACTTGTAAATTTACAGATCCACTTTTAGTTGCTAAACATATTTTAGAAAAAAAATATTTTGATAAATATGAAAATGAGAGTGGAGAAATAAAAATCGGTATTTTAAATAAGAAAGCTTCTTTTCATGATTTGCCATTCTTAGGAATTGTAATCTATTTGATTCTAAAAATAGATAATGGAGAAACTCAGGAATGGAATAATATAGATAATAATGTTTTTCAAATTAGAGAAAATAATTTAGTAAAAGATATTTGGGGGAAGTTATCAGAACTTACAGATGGTAGATTTAATAGCGAAGCTAGTATATATAATCGTACAGAAGAAAATCAAAATGAAGATTATATAGGGAGAATATTATATCATCTACCATTGAAGGCCTCAATACGAAATAGAATTTGTGATGCAATATATAAATCAGGGGTTTGGGAAAAAATTGATGTTGTTCCATTTTCTTACATATACGGAAAAATATTAAATTCTTTAGACGAAACAACTAGAAGGTCTATAATTCCTAGTGAGGCATTTTTAAGAAAATTTCAGACTGTAGTAGAAGATTTTGATATAGTTGAATATAAATCTAAGATAGAAGAAAGAAAGAGAAGTGAAGATTATGCACTTTCTTATACCAAAGGAGAGTTCGCATTGGGGATACAATTTATTGACGAAAGTGTTTCGATTGTACTCTTAACCTCTATAGATGTGCCAATTAAAAGTGGAGACTTTAATATTAAAGAAGGAAATCTAACACTTTATGGAGGATATAATACTAATTTGGTAGAATATAAAGGCAGTATTAGTGTAAATTTACAAGACTACACACTAAATGATAGAGAAAATAGAGTAAAAATATCGCCGATAGGAGTTAATGAAGTAGTATTCTTCTATCAACCAGATGCAAGTAATAATGATTTTTATCTACAAACAAAAGAAATAAAGCCTTCACCTTCTTATTTTATTGCAGTTAAAAAGAAAGAAGAAGCTATCAATAAATTTAAAGAATGGTGTAAAAATAACAGTAATGCATTTGAAAATTTAATGCAGTGTCCTTCTGAAGAGACTGATCCACTTTTTGGCAAAGAGTGGATTATCTTTTATACAGATCATCAGTTGAATGGTCAATACTATAAAGTAGAAGAAAGCAATGCTACTGATATTGATTTTGAAGGAGTTATATTAAGTGGAGGTATAAAAAAAGAAAATAATACTTATTTTGTCAATGCCTTACCATATTTTGAAATTTCTGAAAAGATTAATGGTGAAGAAATAAATTTATTAAATGTTGAAATTTATATTAATATTGAGGGAAAACTATTTGAAAATTATACAAAAATAATTAAAGATAGAAGAATTATCCTAGATTTTAACGGATTAAATCTTGATGTTGCTGAAACAAAATATGTAGATATCTCTTTTGAATATTCAAAAAAAGGAATTTCTGAATCATATAGTTTTAATATAGTTTCTCAACTTGTAGATTATCAAGAAGAATCTATTTATAAATTTAATGAATATGGAGTAAAAATAGATACGAATGATTATTTCTATAAGGGAAATGATGTTATAGAAAAATATAGAAAAGATTTACACCAAAGAAAATATTATATATCACAAATAGAATTAAATGAAGATAGAATAGATAATGATTGCTATTTTATAAACTTATTGTCGGCAGTTGCTTATAAATCTCAAGAAATGGAGATAACGTATGAAACATTAAAAAAATGTATACGTTATTCTGCAACAAGAATGGGAATAGAAATTGATGGTTATCTATATAAAGATGTAAGAGACAATTTAGTAAAGGTAGGTGTATTACAGAGAGATTATAATACTAACAAATATCAAGTAATCCCACCTGCTTTTATAAATGTTCCTTTTTCAGTTTATGGGACCAATCAACAATTACTATTGTCAGGTTGTTATACAAAAGCTTTTGTGTTGGATTTAATCAATTATTGTAGCAATAAACGAGTAAAAATATATACTGTTCAACGTAATGAAAACAGTTTGAAAGTAGCAGATAAATTTTTACCTCCTACAATTCTTCTTGGTTCTAATTTTGATTCTACAGATTATAGAAACAAAACAAATCATTCTTTTGATATAATAAATTATGATTTTGCATTATCATTATTTAATATAATTCCAAATTATAGTACTAAAATAAAACCATATTTGAATGATTTTAGAAAAGGAGATGAAGGATTTGTTAATATTTTAGATAAGACTAATGAAGAACTATATCCAAGAATAAGAAAATGCAATAATAATAGAGGATATAAAGATTTTTACATAGAGAGTGAAGATAAAAAATTTGTAAAAATAGAAAATAGTCTTTTACCATGGGCTACACTTTTTTGTAAAAAGATGCAAAAAGGTCTTATGGTAGTTATAGAT
>JAXJWL010000213.1:0-2152 GCA_036308065.1 Paludibacteraceae bacterium | reverse complement strand
GGATTGCAATTTGTTTTACCAACTTCTATCACTATAGGTCTTTTGGCTGCTAATGTGCTGATAGTGAATAACTACCGAGATATGGAAGATGATGCCGCCGTGAATAAACGTACTACAGTGGTTATTTTTGGCAGAAAAACTATGGCGCGTGTTTACCTAAGCTTTGGCATAATAGGCATGCTTTTGATGCTGCCTTTGTGGCTAAGTTTGCCTGTTTGGACTCTTCTCACACCTATATTATATATGGTATTGCATATCAATACTTGGCGTCAACTAAAAAATGCAGTGGGCTCACAACTTAATCCTCTTCTTGGCAAAACAGCAATGAATTTGTTGGTATTTGCCGTGCTGTTGCTTGTGAGTACCTCTTCTTAATACCGCAACAAAAAAGGCTCTCAAAACTGAGAGCCTTTCGTTTTATAAGAGGGGGCGGGAATTATTTGTTAAGTGCTTCAGCAACACCTACGGCAACTGCTACAGTAGCACCTACCATTGGGTTGTTACCCATACCTAGGAAGCCCATCATTTCTACGTGTGCAGGAACTGAAGAAGAACCAGCGAACTGAGCATCAGAGTGCATACGACCTAATGTGTCAGTCATACCGTAAGAAGCAGGACCAGCAGCCATGTTGTCTGGGTGAAGAGTACGACCTGTACCACCACCAGAAGCTACTGAGAAGTATGGTTTGTCAGCAAGTACACGTTCTTTTTTGTATGTACCAGCTACTGGGTGTTGGAAACGAGTAGGGTTTGTTGAGTTACCAGTGATAGATACGTCAACGCCTTCTTTCCACATTACAGCTACACCTTCGCGAACGTCGTCAGCACCATAGCAGTTTACTTTAGCACGTGGACCGTTTGAGTAAGCTTTAGTTTTAACTACGTTAAGTTCACCTGTAGCATAGTCAAATTCTGTTTGAACGTATGTGAAACCGTTGATACGTGAAATAATCATAGCAGCGTCTTTACCAAGACCGTTTAGGATAACACGTAGAGGGTTTTTACGTACTTTGTTTGCCATTTCAGCAATTTTGATAGCACCTTCAGCAGCAGCGAAAGATTCGTGACCTGCTAAGAATGCGAAACATTGTGTTTCTTCACGAAGAAGACGAGCAGCTAGGTTACCGTGACCTAAACCTACTTTACGGTCGTCAGCTACTGAACCAGGGATACAGAATGCTTGAAGACCTTCACCGATTGCTTCAGCAGCGTCAGCAGCATTTTTGCAACCTTTTTTGATAGCGATAGCAGCACCAACTACGTAAGCCCATTTTGCGTTTTCAAAACAGATGTTTTGAGTTTGTTCGCATTCTAGATATGGGTCTAGACCATATTGGTCACAGATTTGGTTTGCTTCTTCGATAGATGCTATGCCGTATGAGTTTAATACTTTTAAAATTTGAGCCTCACGACGATTTTGGCTTTCGAATTTTACTTCTCTCATCATAATTTGTTTCTCCTTTTAATTAGTCAATACGTGGATCAATAAATTTAACTGCGCCTTGTTCTTCAGTGAAGCGACCGTATGTAGCAGTAGCTTTTTTAAGAGCTTCGTTTGCATCAACGCCTTTTTTGATTTGTTCCATCATCACGCCTAGACGTACGAATTGGTAACCACAAACTTCGTCATCACAGTCTAAAGCGATTTTTGTAACATAACCTTCAGCCATTTCTAGGTAACGAACACCTTTAGCTTTGGTAGAGAACATTGTACCTACTTGAGAACGTAAGCCTTTTCCTAAGTCTTCTAGACCAGCACCGATTACTAGACCACCTTCTGAGAAAGCAGATTGTGTACGTCCGTAAACGATTTGTAGGAATAATTCACGCATTGCAGTATTAATAGCGTCGCACACTAAGTCGGTGTTAAGAGCTTCTAATAAGGTTTTACCTGGAAGGATTTCTGCAGCCATAGCAGCTGAGTGAGTCATACCAGAGCAACCAATAGTTTCTACTAATGCTTCTTCAATGATACCTTCTTTTACATTTAATGTAAGTTTACAAGCACCTTGTTGAGGAGCGCACCAACCGATACCGTGTGTAAGACCAGAAATATCTTTAATTTCTTTAGATTTTACCCATTTTCCTTCTTCTGGAATTGGAGCAGGACCATGATTAGGACCTTTTTTCACAACACACATGTGTTCTACTT
>JAXJWL010000212.1:0-6861 GCA_036308065.1 Paludibacteraceae bacterium | reverse complement strand
ATGATACCTGATGAAAATCCCATAGTAAAACGCATGTTTATGCGTAGGGATATTTTAGCACTATCTAAAGAACATTTGCAAAATTATATTCCAATTATTATTGAGCAATTATTCAAAGAAAGAGATTATTGTGTGGAAAAGTTAGGTAATTAGGGTGAAGCACGTATGATATTAAAGAAAAGAAAAAAGGATGAAATTGTTTTCCCTAACTATGACGAAAGTGAAATAGCTGAGGTGAGAGATTTTGTGTTGCAGAGTTGGAAAATGGGAGATACTCATGGTTTGTCTCATTGGCAGCGAGTAGAACGTAATGGGTTGTTGTTGAGTATGCAAGATGGGAAGCTTCGTAGTGATGTGTGCATAAAAGTGGTTCGGTACTTTGCTTATTTACACGATTCTTGTCGCGAAAATGATGGAGGAGATATTGAACATGGAGTGCGAGCAGCGAATATGTTACACAATATTAGGCATACAATATTAAAGGATTTTACCGACGATGAGTTTGCGTTATTAGAGACCGCTTGCCGTCTACATACCACCAAACATAGGACAGGTAATATTACAGTGGATATATGTTTCGATGCAGATAGACTAGATTTAGGTAGGGTAGGACTTGATCCCAACCCTAAATTAATGGCAACATCTATGGGTGCACATTATGCCCCATATTTTGGACAATAATTATTTCATGAGGCGAGAGAATAGTGATGTAAAGCTTGCTTTTCTATTCTATTCATATACCTCATTCAATAGGAGTTGTTACATCCTCCATATAAATAATCTTATCTCCCCATCCATCACCAAAGATACTTGGAGAATGTGTGGTAACAAAATATTGCGCATTAGGATTAAGTTTCACAAGTATATTAATCAACTCATATTGCCAACTGATATCAAGTGAGTTTTCTGGTTCATCAAGCAACACGAAAGCTTCTTTTCCGTCCATAAGGAATACACGAAGTAAAATCAAAAGCATTTGTTTTTCACCAGAAGATAAAGCATCAATAGGAATAATCTGTCCATTTGAAATCACATTAAACTTATTTCCCCCGATTTCAATGTGCTTTCCTGTTTCTCTAAACAAAGAATTTATGATAGAACAAAATTCTTCAATACGAGCTTTCATCTCAGTTTGTTTTTCTGCTCTAGCATCAATCATAGACATACGATAATACATCATTGACGGACCTGTTTTCATATCGAACATGTAAAATTCAAGATCCTGCGTCAATGCATTAGCTACTTTGCGTTTATCGCGCATAGCTATATTATCAATAGATGGTACAAATACTATTTGATTTTTATCACTGCAATATCCAAGGGCCAATTTATATATTTCGTTTAGCAATGTGGTTTTCCCACTACCATTTATACCTACGATAATATTCACATCCGCATTGGCTGAGAAGTGAACGTTATACTTACCCCATAGGTTTGTTGTGATTTCTTCAATTTTTGAGTACGACATAAAGCTTGTTCTTTAATATGTTATTTCTGGTATAACACTTACAATATGAATGATACTTATGCAAATTTAATCAATTTCCAGCAAAGTAAATACACTATATCAGTATTTTTTAAATATCTTGTCGCAACTGTATCACACAATCCGCACTAAAGATGCATGCAATTTTCACACTTTCCCGATATTTTTACTATTAAATTTCACATAATCCTACTATTTCTGTAGTAGAATTTCACATTTTCCGTGTATTTTCTCTGTGAATTTTCACATAATCCGCAAATAAATAAGTCTTGCTACTACAAAAGTTGATACCAGAGGAAAGGAAAGATTACGTAATTTCGATGTGGCTTTGTATAATATTAGGAATTCAACTTAAAACGATTGAAATTTATAGTGCTATGCCTTTTGAAAATAATAAAATATTCTGTAAGTTTGCATCAACATTTAAACGAAGTTAACGTTAGTGTTATAACCATAAAAAATAATACTACTATTATACATTTCTATGTCATCTACAATAAAACCCTTGCCGCGAGTTTACGTTTTAGTACGAATATTTTGTAAAGATTTATCTAAAAGAGGTTCTTTTTTGCTAGATTTAGAAAAATCTCTAGAGACTATCATAAATAATGATTATAAGGGTAAAGTAATCCCATTGATTTATGATGATACATCTTCAAGTAGTGTTGATTATAATGATTATAAATCAGGTCTTGATAAGTTATTAGATAAACTATTTAGCGGAACCGATGGATCCTGTAGCGCACATATAATAGTGCCTGCAGAATCAAAGAGTATGGGTTCTGCTTATGCATTGTATCGTTTACGAGAATATTTTGTTACTCGAAAGGATGCAAGGGATTCTGATATTGCTATTATTTTGGATCAAGATGATGAATTAAAAAGAGATGCAATAAGAAATATAGTCAAAAGAATGCCTGAAAATGGTATTGTTGTTTCTCCTTTTAGAATTGAAGATAATGATGGGATTGACATAACGGACGATGGTGGACGTATTCACAATATTCTTGCTAGGATATTAAGTTTTGAGTGCTTGACAAAATTATTGCTAGACTCTAGAATTAAAGAAGAACCAAAGTATCAAAAACTTTTTTTCCCTTTTAGCCTTTCAGAGTTAAAAGACCTTTTTATAGGAATTGGGAAAAATGCTCTACAATGTTTTGAACAACTAAAATACAATCTTTTAGGTCTTTTCAAGCTAAGATATGGCTATGCTGATTTGAGTAGTATTTGTTGGACAAAATCATATTCTTTTAAAGCACTAGAGCAGTATCATAATGCCTTAACTGAGTTTATTGGTCCTGGTAAGGGTAAAATCAAAACATTTTATTCCCAACTAAATGCATATGAAGATTTTATCGATTTCTATGTGTTGTTATTGAAAGATGTACCTATTTCTGGAAACTTAAGTGTAAGTCATATTTATAAAAAGCATAAAAATTCTATCACAGCAACACCTAATATAGATGACTTCCAACTTAAGAGAACCAATTCATTATTGACTCTTATAGATTTATCTTATTCTACTAAGAGAAAGGAAGCTAAGTTTAGAAAAAATTACAAACTTATGCTTCATCGTTTTGTTGCTTCTAAAGTATGCCAGATTAGTTGTATCTTAAATAATTACATTAAAAACTACAAAGAAGAGGGGAAGAAAGAATTTGCAGCCTTTGCAGCTAAGGTACATAATAGATATTTCGTAAATAAACTGACACGACTTGCATTAGGAAAGAATAGGGGAACTAGACAAGACAAGAAATTATTTAAACAGCAATTTAGTCGCTCAAAAAATACAAAGAGTAATTTTATTGATTTATTTAGTGTCTACAAATCTATACCACAATATAAGTGTAAATTGGATGTAAGTTCTGCAAGATTCATCCTATTATGTTCTGCAGAACAAGAGAAGATATTGAGAAAGATTAAAGAAAATAAAGAAGAAGGCAAGCAATGGAATGAAATTTCAAGTCATAGAAGAACACAGGGTGATATAATATTTATCCTACTCGTTGTATTCTTCGTTATAACTATAGATATTCTTGTACCAGATTTCAGACTTTTTTCACCTTTTTTATTGAAAGATATACAAATAACCGCATCTGCAATTGGATTTTTAGGGGCTATTATTACAATTCTTTCAAGAGAGTATGCTAGGATAAAAACAGCAATTGAAGAAGATGTTTCTACTTTAAAATTATATTATTCTGAGTTTTCTGATTTTATCCGACACTTGGAAGCGAATATAAAAATACTTATTGAAATTAGGAAACAAGCAACGTGGACTAAAATTGATGTCCAAAGTATACATTCAGAAAACTTAAAATGGCCTGAAAATTCAATACTGCTTTCTGATGAGATGGCAAAATTAATACCAAAGAATAAGGTTGATGATTTTACTCGTCTTAAGATAAATATTCGTAACATCAATAATAGTTCTAAGTGGTTAACAGAATTAATAAATCAAAATAAATTGACAGTTTCTGAGTTAGATTGGGAAATAAGCAGGTATTTTGGTTATCTAATAAATCTTTATTATCTGAGAGAACATGATTTTAAATTTGCGTCGCATGATGAATTAGATAATTATATTGATGAAAACTTTATTAAATTCCGACTAACAGAACTTTTTATGAGTTATCCAGCTAACGATAGAATGAAACGAGTAGAGTACTATATGGAAAGTTATCAAAATGATAGACGAATGAAAAGAGCTATACTAAAAAAATGAATTGTGAAATTTCACATAATCCCATAAAAAAAACTCGATGAAACCAGTAAATTTCATCGAGTTTATTTTATGTTGGCCCACGAAAACCACAGACGCGGGACCACAGGTTAAGTGGTGCAATCAGCAATTTATTAAATCAACGCAAAGGACAAGTCACCTTTTACGCAGAGTTTGCCGTTTACTTCGGCTTTGGCTTTCACGAAGATTAGTTTTGCCTTGCGAGCAACGATTTCTGTGGTTACTTCCACTGTGTCGCCTGGCACCACAGGGGTTTTAAATCTTACGTTGTCGATGCCTGTGTAAAGTGTTTGTTT
This sequence comes from Paludibacteraceae bacterium, assembly GCA_036308065.1. GTDB lineage: Bacteria > Bacteroidota > Bacteroidia > Bacteroidales > Paludibacteraceae > Enterocola. The sequence continues at coordinate 2,333 of JAXJWL010000212.1, read as the reverse complement.
GCCTTTAATCTCGTCGCCTAGAAGCAGGCCACTGGATTGTGCCATGATTTCACAAAGAATCACGCCCGGTACTACGGGGTGCCCCGGGAAGTGACCCTTCAAGAAAAATTCTTCTCCTGTGACATAATATTTGGCGTGGCCAATATTATTCTCATCAACACTCATTTCGTCCACAAGTAGCATTGGCTCTCTGTGTGGTAGAAATTCTTTTATCTGTTCTTTGTTCATTATAGTCTATTTTTTGCGTTGTTTAGAAGCACTTCTGCTTCGTTTACCATGCTTTCTACGATTTCTTTTGTAGGACGGATAGATTTCACTAGACCAGCGATTTGACCAGCCATAAATGAACCTTCTTCAATATTGCCGTCTACAGCAGCTTTTCTTAGTGAACCTGCACCAAATGCCATTACTTGTTCTTCGGTTACAGAATCGCTTTGTTCCATTTTTGCAAATGCTCTAGAGAATGGAGTTTTAAGTGAACGCACTGGGTGACCAAATTTTTTACCTGTTACGATAGTGTCTGAGTCGCGTGCTGCTACGATTTTGTTTTTGTAGTTTTCGTGGATAACGCATTCGTCTGCCACTAGGAAACAAGTACCGCATTGCACACCTTCTGCGCCAAGCATTAGGGCTGCAGCAAGACCTCTACCGTCGGCAATACCACCTGCAGCAATCACAGGAATATTTACTGCGTCGCAGATTTGAGGCACAAGAGCCATAGTGTTCATATCACCTACGTGACCACCAGACTCGCAACCTTCTGCAATCACAGCGCTAGCACCGTATTGTTCCATACGCATTGCAAGTGCCACTGAAGCTACTACTGGAATCACTTTAATGCCAGCATCTAGCCATTCTTTCATATATTTTGCAGGAGAACCTGCGCCAGTTGTTACCACTGCTACGCCTTCTTCTACCACCACTTTTGCCACGTCGGCAGCAAATGGGCTCATTAGCATAATGTTAACACCAAAATTTTTATCTGTCAAACTTTTGCATTTTCTGATTTCATTTCTCACGTGTTCAGCATCTACATTCATAGCTGAAATGATACCTAAGCCACCTGCATTTGACACTGCTGCTGCAAGGTTTGCTTCAGATACCCATGCCATACCACCTTGTAACACAGGGTATTGTATGCCTAATAAGTCACAAATTTGAGTTTTAATCATATTCTTTTGTTTTTTATGTGTTTACCATTTTATTATACAAGCTCCAGATGTAAATCCAGACCCAAATGTACTAAAAATTAATGTATCTCCCCCTTTTAATTTGCCTTTTTTGTTAATTTCATCTAGTAAAACTGGCACACTAGCAGACGAAGTGTTGCCAGTGCGTTCTAGATTGTGTGGCAATTTTTCTTCAGGGATACCAAGATTTGTTCTAATTGTTTCTAGAATTCTCATATTAGCTTGATGAAGTAGGAAATAATCTATATCATCAATTGTTTTGCCAGTTTTTTCTAGGACAGTTTGAATGTCGCTAGTGCAGTATTGTACCGCTGCTTTAAACACTTCTTTTCCCTTCATTTGTAGGAAAGGTTTATCTACTTTGTCGTGTTTGCAAAATGGGGAGTTGCCATAGTTGATAGGGCAGTAAAGTGCACCAATATATCTTGTGCCAATATTGAATAGTGCATCTTCTCCTTCGTTGCTTACAATCACTGCGCCTGCAGCATCACCAAACAATATACATGTGTCGCGCTCTTCCCAGTTTACAAATTTAGAAGGTTGCTCTGCACACACGACAAGGATTTTTTTTGCCTTGCCAGAACGAAGCAGACCATCTGCCATATCTAGTGCATATAGGAAACCTGTGCAGGCTGCGTTTAGGTCCACAGTTGGACAACTTGCCTGTATGCCGTGCATAATAAAGCATGCCAATGAAGGGGTGATGGCATCATAAATTATGTTGTGGCATAAAATATAGTCGATTTCATCTGGAGAAACGCCAGAACTCTCAATACAATTTTTCGCTGCATTCACCGCTAGTCCTGTGATTGTTTCTGTAGAGATTACTCTTCTCGACTTAATCCCTGTTCTAGTATATATCCATTCATCATTTGTATCCACATATTTGGATATATCATAGTTTGTAAGTTCTAAATGTGGTAGCGCGCTACCCGTTGCAATAATTTTCATCTATTGTTCTTTACTTTTATATTATTACTGACATTGCACGCAATGTCCCTACGCTTTTATTATTACTCGCTTCGCTCGCAAAGTTACTACCACAATATTTTAGCAAAAAATTTCTGGTCTATCCGCCCCACAAATTCTGGCGAAAAGCAAATAAAAGGGGTAAAAACCATTAATTTGGGGTGAATTAATATT
>JAXJWL010000211.1:0-11501 GCA_036308065.1 Paludibacteraceae bacterium | reverse complement strand
TCTGTTTATAATGCAGAAGGTCAACAGTTAAATACAGAGGCTACATTAATTGTAAATGAAGAAGAAAGTATTACTATCAAAACATCTATCACTGGTTGGGAATTATCTAGTACAGATTTAATTAACTATAAGTCTTGTGATGGAAGAGTTTTAGCTTCTACTACAGAAACAGAATTTGCAACTTCTATAACAAATGATAATAAATGCTTTGTTACTGAATTTAAAGGTTGTATTTCTGAAGATATTGAATTTAGTATTAGAGAAAAAGAACTTATTTGGCCAACAGCATTTAATCCACTTAACCAAGACGGAGTAAATGATACTTTTGTAAAAGGTTATGGCATTAAAGTGAAAATAATTGACCGTTATGGAAATGTAGTAGCAGAGAGTGAAGATGGTTGGGATGGTACTATAAAAGGTAAAAATGCAATGCCTGGCGTTTACTTCTATGTGGCAACATTGCCAGACGAAACAGTTAAGAAAGGTACAATAGAATTAGTTCACTATGTTAAATAAGGAGATATAAGATATGAAAAAGATATTTAATATTTTAGTTTTACTTTTTAGTAGCATGGTGATGATGGCTGCTATAAGTGAGAAATATTCAGATGGTACATATTTATTCAAGTCTTTAAAATGCAATACAGGAAAAGATGAATATAATATGTCTAAATTTGGAGAAAATTCTATTATTTATTTTTCAAAGGGTAAACTTATGAAGGTAGATATTGATACTGAAAGAGGTATTACTGCCAAACCACAAGTTTACAAAGAATTAAGAAGTTTAGGTATTCATGGTACTGTGGCGTACGATGAAAAGAATCAAATTATTTACTATTCTGTAAAGGAATCTGACAAATGCGAGTGGCTTTATGCTGCTAAAAAACAAGGTAAATCTTGGGTGGCTGAGCGTCTTGTTATAGATGGAATGGAAGATGCTCGTGGTAGATCAAATTTCCTTATGAACGCAGGGTGGAACTATATGGAAAAGAAAGTTCACGTGATGTTAAACCCTGTTATGGCAAAGAATGGTTCTCGTATATACTTTACATCTGCTACACTGCCAGAAGGTGAAGGTGGACTTGATATTTGGTATATAGATGCTAAAGGTGATGGTACTTGGACAGCTCCTGTAAATGCTGGTGCAAATATCAATAGTAAGTATAATGAAGATTTTGCGTTTGTAGAAAATGATGAGGTAATTTATTTCTCTTCAAACCGTGAAAGAGATATAAACCTTTATACCGCTAAAGCCAGTGGTGATGGATGGGATTTTGCTCAAAAAATGCCAGAACCATACAATTCAAATAAATTGGACCAAGCAATAGTGGTGATAAATGAAACTCCACTTGTGGTGGCAAATAGGGTAAAAGGTAGAAGAAGAGATATTTATGCTTTCGTTAAACAACCAGAAGATCCAGAGCCAATACCAGTGGAAGAACCAGAAGTTAGCGAAACTGAAAAAGAATATTTCTGGACATTCTTTATCTTCGACTTCGACAAAGACGTTCTTACAGACGAGTTTGAACAAGAACTTGAAATGCTGATAGCAGAAATGAATAAATATCCAGATGCAATGTTTGAAGTGCGTGGTCACACAGACGAAAGAGGTTCTGATACATACAATGATGAACTTTCACTACGTCGTGCAGAAACCGTTAAGAAAATGCTAGTAGATAGAGGCTTCAATGCAGAAAAGCTTATTTGCATAGGTCGTGGCGAAAGAGCGCTTAAAGTGCCAAATGCACAAACAGAAGAAGAACACGCAGAAAACCGTCGTGTAGAAATTAACATTATTAACCCTACAAATAAATAAGCCATGAAAAAACAATTTTTATTAACCGCAGTTTTGTTATTCGTGTGCACAGCAATATTTGCACAGGGTGACTTTAGATTATCAGAACAGATGTTTTCTCGTATCAATCAGAACCCATCTGCGATAGGAAATAATGACAAAATACAGATTTTTACAGCAACACGTTTACAATACGTGGGTATGGGGCTTGAACAATCTCCTACATCGGCCCTTTTAAATGCTCACTACTATAACGAGTCTTTAAAATCTGGTTTTGGTCTTAGCTTCACATACGATGAACTAGGTCTTCAAAATCAAACTATCAATGCAAAAGTTTGTTATGCATACAACTTAGATATTTTTGAAAATGGACTTCTTTCATTGGGTCTTTCTGCTGGTGTAATCAATAAAACATTCGACCCAGAACGTCATATTTGGGAAAATCCTTTAGACCCAAATATTCCAGAGGGTAAATACACTCAAACAGATTTTGACCTAGACTTTGGTTTTGAGTTCTCTTACAAATACATTATGGCAGGTTTCTCTATCACTCACTTGCCTAATATTACAAAAGAACTTACCACCGTGGCTGCACCTTCACAACTAAATGCATACGTGCGTGGTAATGTATATTTGCCAGAGAAGTTTAACTTAATTCCAGCTGTGGCATATAGCAATGTGGGCGCACTAAACAAGGTGCCAGAAACAGCTAAGCTTGATAAATGGTCACAAGAACACTTGTTAGACTTTAGCGTTACAGCAATGTATGATGGTAAATATTATTTAGGAGTTGGCTATCGCCTAAATAATATGGTATCTATTATGGCGGGTTTTGAATGGCAATGGCTTCGTTTAGGTTATTGTTATGATATAAGTGTTGGTAAGTTAGCTAACTTGACTTCGTCAACTCATGAAATTATGTTGTCATTTATAATACCAACAACAAAACCAGTAGTATGGTAAGATAGATTAAAAAAATATATTATCTTTGCGGGGGATTCAAAAGAATCTCCCGCAATTATTTATGATAAAATTAAAAACAGAATATGAAAAGTAAATTATTTATTGCCTTGATTTTAGGTGCATCTTTAGTGGCTTGTTCTAAGCAATATTACCCTCAAATGTATGAAAAAGCAGGTGAGGACGAAATGGAAAATGTTTTTATAGGAAGCAATGATACTATAAAAATGGATACTACAGTGGTAGAAGAAGTTAAAGAAGTTGTGGATACTGTAAAAGCTGTAGTAGATACAGTAAAAACAGCTGTTGATACAGTAAAAGCAGTTGTAGAACCAGAAAAAATAGTGGAATCTTCTGATAAATATACAACAGAAGATGGTAAAAATGTGGTTTATGCATATCATGTGGTAGTAGGAAGCTTCTCTAGTAGAGTGAATGCAAACAATCTTTCTATAGAATTAAACAAATCTGGCATTAAAGCTACTGTGGCTAGAAACCAAAATGGATTGTATCGTGTGTTCTATTATTCAACAGACAACGAGCCTGCAGTAAGACTAGTGCTTGCAAAAGCTAGAAAAAAATATCCAGATGCTTGGATGCTAAAATTGGTAGCTAAATGAGAAAGTTTTTAGAAATATTATTATTGATATTTATCTGTACAGCCTGCTCCGACAAGGGCAGGTTTTATAGTAAAGAAGCGGAAAATCTTCCTTTAGAAGTGAAAATAGAGCGCTTCGATCTAGACTTTATGTCTATGGATTCAGCTTCTTTGGCAGAAAAATATCCTTCATTTTATCCACTATACGTTAGAAATATCCTAGAATTGCCTGCCTCTGAGATAGAAAAATTCAAAGCAGATAGTGTAGTGCGTGGCTTGTTTGCCGATGTAGAGAAAGAATATTCGTCTACTGAGGACATAGAAAATACTTTCACCAAGGCATTTAGGTATTATAAATACTATTTTCCAGAAGAGGAAATACCAAAAGTGAGTTTTCACGTTTCTGGTTTTAATCAATGTGTGGTTACACTACAAGATAGAATTTCTGTAAGTGCTGACTATTATCTGGGCAAAGATTACCCTATGTATTCATCTGTGGCATATCAATACGAATTGCCATATCTTACTCGTGAACACATGCCTGTGGACGTGATGCTAGGTTGGCTTAGTTCTGAGTTTCCTACCAATGATTATAGACTTCTTGAGTCTATGATAAATCATGGTAAGTTGATGTACTTGTTAGAAGCTTTTCTTCCAGACTACAAGATGGCTGAAATACTTTCATACACCCCAGAGCAATTTGCATGGTGCGAGGAGCACGAAAAGAGAATTTGGCATTCAATTGTAGAAAATAAAGAGTTATATTCTACCGATTGGCGCACCATCATGAAATATACTCAACCTGCGCCATTCACCAACGGGTATTCACAAGAGCAATCTCCAGGTCGCCTTGGCGTGTATATGGGTTGGAAAATGGTATCATCATTTATGAAGGCGCACAAAGAACTTTCCCTTTCAGACCTTATGTCCACCACCGATGCTCAAGAAATAATGAGATATTATTAATTATCCTACAAATAAATTCCCACACAACCGCACTTGAAAAAAATCAAGTGCGGTTGTCTTTTTTTTACTATAATCACAAAAAAATCAACCCGATAGGGTGTAAAATAGAAAAAAGTTACTATATTTGTACCCGAAAGGGTTTATATTTTGAGATTGAAACAAATATTATACCCGTACGGGTTTAAAATAAGTAGTATGATAGGTGAATATATCAAACAAAAGAGAAAACTTTTTAGGCTAACTCAAATAGAACTAGCCGATAGAACAGGTGTGGGCATAAGATTTATTAGAGAGTTAGAAAATGGTAAACCTACTGTTCAACTAAACAAAGTAAATCAAGTATTAGAACTTTTTGGTGAAACATTATATCCTAAGAAAATAAATGAATAAGGCAAAGATATATTTAAACAATATTTTTTGTGGCATTCTTGTGGAGAATTCCGACGGATACTTTTTTAAGTACGACTCAGATTATCTTAAAAGAGAAGACGCAAAAGCATTAAGTCCAACAATGCCAATTCAGGAAGAGGAATTTGAAAAAGAATTTCTTTTCCCTGTGTTTGATGGGCTTATTCCAGAGGGTTGGTTGTTGGATATTATTGACAAAAACTGGAAAATTAACCCTAGAGATAGAATGAAATTATTAATTACTTGTTGCAAAGATTGCATAGGCAATATAACTGTTAGTAATTATGAAGAATAGATGTTTATATTGTTATAAAGAGTTGGATGATGATAACTTGCATTATCATCCTGCTTGTGCATTGAAACTTTTTGGAACAAAGCAAGCTCCTATATTACCATACAATAGAAGTAATATAGAAGATTTAGCTCTTCAGATTATAGAAAAAAGCACAGCTATAACAGGTGTGCAACCAAAGTTGGCTTTAGATATAAACAGAGGAGGTAAAAATGAACCAAATAAATTAACTATTGTTGGTTTGTGGGGAAATTTTATTTTAAAACCTCAAAGTCCTACATATCAGTTTATGCCAGAGGTGGAAGATTTAACTATGCGTTTGGCAGAAATATGTGGAATAGAAACCGTTAAGCATGGTCTAATAAAAATGGACGACGGCGAGCTAGCATACATTACCCGTAGGGTTGATAGAAAGAAGGATGGAGGAAAACTATCAATGCTTGATATGTGTCAATTAAGTAATAGACTTACAGAACATAAATATCGCGGAGCGTATATTCAGCTTGCTGATGTGATAAAGAAATATTCTGTATCTTCAATGCTAGATGTTCAACGTTTTTGGGAGATAGTTTTATTCTCTTGGATAACAGGCAACTCAGACATGCATTGCAAGAATTTTTCTTTGCTTGAGTATGAGGGTATTGGTTATCAACTTTCACCAGCATACGACTTACTATCTGTAAAACTAGTATTTGAAGCAGATAGAGATGAATTGGCAATGCCACTAATAGGTGCAGGAGTGTTTGATACACCAATAGTAAATTTCAGTAGAGATTCTTTTGTAGAAGCAATGTCTATGTCTGGCATAAGTGATACTGTTATTAATAAAATTATCTCAAAGATGATTTCGCATAAAGAGAAATGGTTTGAGTTGATAGATATATCTTTCCTTAACGATGAGTTTAAAGAAAAATATAAAGCATTAATAACAGAGAGAATAAGTAAATTATAATAATTAAGCTTCTGCTCTCACTGTTCAAAAAATTCCTCATTCCTAATTCCTCATTCCTAATTATTTTTATTATCTTTAAATAAGATAAACTGCACCTCGGCAAAAAAAATAAGTAAACTCTTTTTTTTGCACTCGGTTTGTATTATCTTTGCAAGATAAAATGTAAAGAAGGATGATTACTATTGAACAATTAAAAGAGACACAAGAACGCGAGCAAGCGTTGAGGAGGTATCTTTGACATTGACAGCAAGTTAATTCAGATAGAGGAAGAAGAAATTCGTACTCAAGACCCAGATTTTTGGAACGACAACAAGGCTGCAGAAGCCCAAATGAAGAAGATTAAAGACCTAAAAAAATGGGTAGATGGATATAATGCTGTAAAAGAGGCTACAGATGAACTTACTTTAGCCTTCGATTTTTATAAAGAAGAAATTGTATCAGAAGAGGAGGTAGATGCCGCATACGCAAATGTAATGTCTCTTTTAGAGGCTATAGAAATGCGAAATATGCTTTCTTCTGAAGAAGATAATTTAGGCGCAGTACTTAAGATTGTTTCAGGTGCAGGTGGTACCGAATCTCAAGACTGGGCATCAATGCTTTTAAGAATGTACCAACGTTACTGCGAACGTAACGGCTACAAATGGACCATGGAAAACTATCAAGAGGGAGACGAAGCAGGTATTAAAACTGCGACCCTTAAAATAGAAGGCGACATGGCGTATGGTTATCTTAAAAGTGAAAACGGCGTGCACCGCTTGGTGCGTGTTTCGCCATACAACGCACAAGGCAAGAGAATGACTTCGTTCTCATCTGTGTTTGTTGTACCTTTGGTAGATGATACCATAGAGGTAGAAGTAGTACAATCAGCAATTACATGGGAAACTTTCCGTTCTGGTGGAGCGGGTGGTCAAAACGTAAACAAGGTAGAATCTGGTGTTCGCCTTCGTTATATGTACAAAGACCCTTACACTGGCGAGGAAGAAGAAATCCTAATCGAGAATACAGAAACTCGTGACCAACCAAAGAACAAAGAAAATGCACTTCGTCTTCTTCGTTCTCAACTTTACGACCGTGAGCTTCAACACCGCAATGCAGAAAGAGCAAAAATTGAAGCAGGCAAAAAGAAAATAGAGTGGGGTTCACAAATACGTAGTTATGTATTCGACGACCGTCGTGTAAAAGACCATAGAACAAACTATCAAACATCAGATGTTCAAGGAGTTATGGACGGCGATATCGATGAGTTTATCAAACAATATTTAATGACATTTTCAGAATAATAACATAATCAATATACATTATGAGTCACGAACTAAATGATCAAGAGTTGTTTCGCAGACAAAGTTTAGCGACAATGCGTGAAATGGGAATTGAACCATATCCTGCAGCAGAATATGTTGTAAATGCACACGTAGATGAGGTTAAAGCAAACTTTAACGACGAAGAAAAACGTGAAGTAAGTATGGCAGGTCGTCTTATGAGCCGCCGTATTATGGGTAAAGCATCATTTGCAGAGTTGAAAGATTCTACAGGTAGAATGCAATTATATATCTCTCGCGATGAAATTTGTCCAGGAGAAAACAAAGATTTATACAATACAGTTTTCAAAAAACTTTTAGATATAGGTGACTTCATCGGTGTGAAGGGTTATGTTTTCCGCACACAAACAGGTGAAATCTCTATCCACGTTTCAGAACTTACAGTGCTTTCAAAAGCACTTCGCCCACTTCCTATCGTAAAAACAGATAAAGATGGCAACGTACACGACGCATTTGAAGATCCAGAACTTCGCTTCCGTCAACGTTATGTGGACTTAGTTGTAAATGAAGGAGTTAAAGATATTTTCGTAAAACGTAACAAGGTTTACACCTCTATGCGTGAATACTTCAACTCAAATGGTTATATGGAAGTAGAAACCCCAGTGCTTCAATCTATCCCTGGTGGTGCATCTGCTCGTCCATTCATCACTCACCACAATGCACTTGATATTCCATTATATCTTCGTATTGCCAACGAACTTTACCTAAAACGTCTTATCGTAGGTGGTTTTGAAGGCGTTTATGAGTTTTCTAAAAACTTCCGCAACGAAGGTATGGACAAAACTCACAACCCAGAATTCACTTGTATGGAAATTTATGTTTCATACAAAGACTACAAATGGATGATGGAATTTACAGAAAAGATGCTTGAAAAAATCTGTCTTGACGTAAATGGCACCACAGAAGTGAAAATGGGTGACAATATCATCAGTTTCAAAGCTCCATTTGCTCGCAAAACTATGACAGAAGCCATCAAAGACTTCACTGGCATAGATATTACAGGCATGGACGAAGCTCAACTTAGAGACGTTTGTAAACAACTTCATATCGAAATAGACGACTCTATGGGTAAAGGTAAACTTATCGACGAAATCTTCGGCGAAAAATGTGAAGGAAACTATATCCAACCAACATTTATTACCGACTATCCAATCGAAATGTCACCACTTTGTAAACGTCACCGCGACAACCCAGAGCTTACAGAACGTTTTGAGCTTATGGTAAACGGTAAAGAACTTGCAAATGCATATTCAGAACTAAACGACCCAATCGACCAACTTGGACGTTTCCAAGAGCAACTTCGCCTAAGCGAAAAAGGTGACGACGAAGCAATGTTCATCGATATGGACTTTGTACGCGCACTAGAATATGGTATGCCTCCAACATCAGGTATGGGTATTGGTATGGACCGTCTTGTAATGCTTATGACAGGTCAAACCACAATCCAAGAAGTGTTGTTCTTCCCACAAATGAAACCAGAAAAAACTCAAAACTCATAAGATATGTTTTCTAAACTAAAGATATGTATTATGGGTGGTGGTAGCTGGGCAACAGCTATTGCAAAGATGAGTATGGCCAATGGAAATAAAATCAATTGGTACATGCGTCGCCCTGAGCAAATAGAAAAATTTAAAGAAACAGGATGCAATCCATCATATTTGAGTTCTGTTAAGTTTGACCTTAAAAAGATTAAATTCTTTTCAAATATCAACTTAGCAATTAAGCACTCTGATATTTTAGTATTTGCTACACCTTCACCTTTCCTAAAATCACACCTTGCAAAGGTAACTACTTCTCTTACAGGTAAAAAGGTGGTTACAGCTATCAAAGGTATTGTGCCAGAGGAAAATATGATAGTGTCAGATTATTTCATGAAATTCTATGGTGTGAACGAAGAGGATATAGCAGTAATCGCTGGTCCTTGTCACGCAGAAGAAGTGGCACTAGAGCGTCTTTCTTACCTAACAGTAGGTAGTAAAAATCTAAAATTTGCAGAGTTTTTTGCAAATAGAATACAAAATACCTACCTAAAAACATATATCACCACAGACGTTACAGGTATAGAATATGCTTCTGTGCTTAAAAACGTTTATGCGATAGCATCAGGTATATGTCATGGACTAAAATATGGCGACAACTTCCAAGCTATTTTAGTTTCTAATAGTATTCGTGAAATGTCACGTTTTGTAAACACAGTTTCACCAGAAGAAGAAAGAAACCTTCAAGATGCGGCATATTTAGGAGACCTTTTGGTAACAGCTTATTCAAAATTTAGTAGAAACAGAACTTTTGGTTCAATGATAGGCAAAGGCTACTCAGTGCGTTCTTCTCAACTTGAAATGGAAATGATAGCAGAGGGCTATTATGGTACCAAATGTATCAAAGAAATTAACGAGAAATACAATGTAGAAATGCCTATTTTAGATGCTTGTTACAATATTCTTTACGAACGCATCTCACCAAATATTGAAATTAAATCATTAACAGAAAAAATTAGATAATTTTTAGACTATGCAAGACATTAAATTAATTATTGACAACTGTACTGGTTTCGTATCAAAAGAAACCATTATGGGTTTTGAAAACCAAGTTAAAGCTTGTTCTCAAACACTAGAAAACGGAACTGGTGAAGGTAACGACTTCTTAGGTTGGTTACACCTTCCATCATCTATCACTCCAGAATTCCTAGACGACATCCAAGAAACTGCAAACTTCCTACGTGAAAACTGTGAAGTAGTTGTAGTTGCAGGTATCGGTGGTAGCTACCTAGGCGCTAAAGCTGTTATCGACTCTCTATCAAACAGCTTCGAATGGTTACAAAACAACAAACCAGTGATTGTTTATGCAGGTAACAACATTGGCGAAGACTACCTAGCAGAACTTAGCGAATACCTAAAAGGTAAAAAATTTGGTATCATCAATATCTCTAAATCTGGTACCACAACAGAAACAGCTCTTGCTTTCCGTCTTCTAAAAACTCAACTAGAAGAACAAGCTGGTAAAGAAGCTGCTAAAAAACTTATCGTAGCTATCACAGACCAAGCTAAAGGTGCTCTTCGTACTCTAGCAACACAAGAAGGTTACAAAACATACGTAATTCCAGACAACGTAGGTGGTCGTTTCTCAGTGCTTACTCCAGTAGGTCTTCTTCCAATCGCAGTAGCAGGTCTAGACGTGAAATCTCTAGTTGCAGGTGCTCAACGTATGGAACAAGTTTGCGGTGTAGATACTCCATTTGCTGAAAACCCAGCTGCTATGTATGCTGCTACTCGCAATGCTCTATATCAAAGCGGTAAAAAAATCGAAATCCTAGTTAACTATCAACCAAAACTTCACTTCTTCGCAGAATGGTGGAAACAACTTTACGGTGAAAGTGAAGGTAAAGACAACAAAGGTATTTTCAATGCTGCAGTTGACTTCACCACAGACCTACACTCAATGGGTCAATGGATTCAAGAAGGTGAACGTACTATCTTTGAAACCGTTCTTTCTGTAAACAAACCAAACAAAACTATGGTTATCCCTACAGACGAAGCAAACCTAGACGGTCTAAACTTCTTAGCAGGCAAACGTGTTGACGAAGTTAACAAAATGGCAGAACTAGGTACTATGCTAGCTCACGTAGACGGTGGTGTTCCAAACTTAAAAATCGAAATTCCTGAACTTAACGCATACTATATCGGTGAGTTAATCTACTTCTTCGAAATTGGTTGCGGTATCAGCGGTTACGTTTTAGGTGTAAACCCATTCAACCAACCAGGTGTAGAGGCTTACAAGAAAAATATGTTCGCACTTCTAGATAAACCTGGATATGAGGCTGAAAGTGCAGCAATCAAAGCAAGACTGTAAAAAACTGCAAAATAAATATTTAAAGAGCTCGACGAACGTCGGGCTCTTTTTATGTTGTTAGTAGTTATTTTTCTGTCAACTCTTTATTTTTTAATAGAAAAATGATAAATTTGTATCTTGATTAAATAAACGAAGTATTAAATTAAAATCTAAACAATATGTATCAACAACAATCAAAACCAGTTGCTCCAAAATTAAATTTTAGTAGCATAGTTACAATAGTAGTAGTTGCAATCATCTTAATGGTTTGTAGCACTTGTTTCTACACCGTAGACACAGGCGAAAGAGGCGTAGTATTACGTTTTGGTAGTTTAAATTCAGTTGCAAACGAAGGTCTAAACTTCAAAGTGCCAGTGGCTGAT
>JAXJWL010000210.1:0-1391 GCA_036308065.1 Paludibacteraceae bacterium | reverse complement strand
TTCCACTAAAAATGAAGTATCCTCAAGGTAGCGAAAAGCACCTTATTCAAGCCCTAACAGGCAGAGAAGTGAAAAGCGGCGCAATTCCTGCTTCTGTAGGCGTAGTGGTACAAAACGTGGGTACTGCATTTGCCGTTTATGAGGCTGTTCAATTTGGCAAACCTCTTATAGACCTGTTTATGACCGTGACAGGCAAGAGCATGACCGAAGGCGGAAACTTCAGAGTGCGCATGGGTACTTCTATGAAAGAGGTGCTTGAAATGGTGGGTGGCATTCCTGCTGACGCAGAAAAAGTGATTGGCGGTGGCCCAATGATGGGACGTTGCATTTCAAATATCGACACCCCAATTACCAAAAGAAGTTCTGCAATTCTTTGCCTTGAAAAGCAAGAAACTGTGCGTGAAGACGTTTTAGACTGCATCAGATGTGGAAAATGTATGGGCACTTGCCCAATGGGTCTAGAACCTTATCTTCTAGCAAAACTTACAGAAATTGAAGACTGGAGCGAACTAGAAGAACACTACGTAATGGACTGTATAGAATGTGGTTGTTGTACATTTACTTGCCCTTCTCACAGACCATTGTTGGACTATGTCCGTTATGGTAAATTTAAAGTTGGAACAATAATTCGTAATAGAAAATGAGTAATTATACTGTAGCACCTGCTCCACACGTTCACGGTGGCGATTCTGTAAAAAAGAATATGCTTAACGTTATCATTGCACTAATGCCTGCATATTTGGCTGGTATTTGGTACTTTGGTGTGGGAGCATTAATAGTTTCATGTGTAGCAATGGCCTCATGTGTGGCGTTTGAATGGCTTATTTCTAAGTTTTTACTTAAAAAACAACCACAAATCAACGACCTTTCTGCACTTCTTACAGGCCTTTTACTTGCAATGAACCTACCTTCTTCACTACCTTGGTGGATGGTAATAATTGGTTCACTTGTGGCAATTGGCATTGGCAAAATGAGTTTCGGCGGATTAGGAAACAACCTATTCAACCCAGCTCTTGTGGGTCGTGTATTCTTGCTTATTTCATTCCCTGCTGCAATGACCACTTGGCCTGTACCTGATCAATTGACTCTACTTGGAGACAATGTAGATGCACTTACAGCTGCCACCCCACTTGCATATATTAAAGAAGGTATATTTACCACATTCACAGAAATGGAAATGTTCCTAGGTAATATTGGCGGTAGCTTCGGTGAAACCTCTAGTGCGGCACTGCTTCTAGGTCTTGTTTACCTACTTGCCACTCGCACTATTTCTTGGCACATACCTGTGAGCATCTTAGGCACTGTGCTTATTTTCACTGGCATTATGCACGGCATAGACCCATGCACATACGCATCTCCACTACTTCATATCACTTCTGGTGGCCTGCTAC
>JAXJWL010000209.1:0-2197 GCA_036308065.1 Paludibacteraceae bacterium | reverse complement strand
CAGTAGACGTAAAAGGCTTAAGAGAGAAATGTGATGCAGCTATGAACGACGACCTAAACTCTCCAATAGCTATTTCGCATCTGTTCGACGCTTGCAAAGCAATCAACAGCATTAGCGACGGCAAAGCAACAATCTCTGCCGAAGACCTAGAAGAACTAAAATCTGTCTTCAAACTATACATCGAAGACATCTTTGGTCTAAAAGCCGATAGCAACTCAGAAGCAGGTAGCGACGCCTACAAAAAAGCAATCGACCTACTTCTAAACATCCGCCTAGAAGCAAAACGCAACAAAGACTGGGGCACCTCAGACAAAATCCGCAACGAACTCACAGCCCTTGGCTTCTCCATCAAAGACACCAAAGACGGCTTCGAGTGGAGTTTGTAAGAAGGTTGATGGATGATTTCATCACAACATTAGAATGTCATATATAAAAGAAGTTTGGTTCCTTACAGAGCCAAACTTTTTTGTTGTGTGGGTACACCCACCCAAAAATACCACTGCCAATACTCAACGTAGGGACACGGTTGCTGAGCCTGTCGAAGCACAGCGTGCTGTGTCCGCCTCATAGGTGTTATAAAAATGATTTAATCCAATCTACTATTTGATTGTATGGAATTAGTGAAGAAGAGATAAAACCAGAAATTATTGCTGCAAGCAACCATAAGATAAAACCGCTTAACTTACTATAATAAAACTTACCCTTTGCCCAAAAAAGATTTCTGCTATTTTCATCTATCAGGTCCTCAAGTTCAGTATATAGGTTGTGCACCTGTTCGTAAATTGCAATAGATAAATTCTTGTCCTCACAAACTTCCATAGCCTTTGCTTCCTTCAGTTTGAGTATAATATTTTTGGTGAGTTTTCTCTTCAATATCAAGAATTCACCATTGTTTATATTAGATAAATCAACTCCTTTATATGATTTATCAAACTCCTTTATTACCTTATCATATAGAGCAACATTTAGGAACTTATAACAGTCCAATATAATTCTCTCTATGTGACCATTTGCTTTGTTTAACTGCACATTTATCCACTCCTTGTCTTCTGGTTTGAGAAAACAACGTGAAATATGATCGTTGAAAGCACGAATTTCGTTGAAAATAGAAGTAGGGAACTCCTCAAATCTCACCTCTATTTCAGCAACCAGGGGTTTTATAATGTTATTGTACTTGTCGTAAAGAGGAGTAAGCTGGGGCAAAAAATTGTAGTTCATAGTAATAATTATTATTCTACGGACATTGAATCAATTCTTCTATCTAGATTCTTTCTGTTAAAATCAAAGAATCTTTTTAATGACAAGTAAACAGAACCACGACCAGATAGGCGCAAATCTAACTTTTTAGAGAAAGAAAGTTGTTTTTTTATCTTTCTCTCAATCGCTCTATCCAAATCGCCAGATTCCATCATAACAATCTGAGACCAAGTCAACCCAGTTTGCTTTTCGATAGACCTTCTACTTGTTTGATTCAAAATAAATTCCATAAAATAACTCAAAATTAGTTTAGTGTAAAAAAATTAAATAACAATGGTTTAAACGCATCACAAAGGTAACATAAATAATATAAAAAAGCAAGTTCATTGCATATTATTCTACACATCACTGCCAATACTCAACGTAGGGACACGGTTGCAGAACCTATAGTGGATAAATCTCTATAATTTTAAATAAGTATCTGAGTAAGGTCACCTTGTAATGCTATAATATTCATGTCCATCTGTTTACAATACTCGGCATAAGACACACATTTCTGAGGAATGCCTACTCCAATCCTATAAATATCCCCACCATATCCCCTGAGTTCTCCCAATTGTGTAATACTATTACTATTTGTAGATGGGTATATAAAGCCACCAATTTTAGATTTCTCAACATACATATACGATATAATTTGATGCATATCATCTCTGTCAACTTTATTTATATCTAAAGATTTATATTTGGCATCAAGAATAATATTATCTTTATAGAAATCAGGATAACGTATATACTTATCTAAATTTGATTGGTTTCCAATGGTCTTGAACAAATAAATTCCACCCTCTCTTAGTTTGTTTTTTGGATGTTTGAATTCTAATTCCTTTAAAATAGTCTTGTATAGAAACTCTTCCCAAATCCAAGAGGCACTAAAAATAAGTCCGTAAATTTTATTTTTATCAGAACCATATTTAATTTTTTTATGTTGTAAATTTTG
>JAXJWL010000208.1:0-1656 GCA_036308065.1 Paludibacteraceae bacterium | reverse complement strand
TGCATATCTTGTGCCGAAATGGTAACGTTGCTATTGCTGTTGTTTACCAGTTCTTGCCAAATATGCAGCGGACCACTTTCTTGTAGCTGTGCATGCCATTTTAGCAAATAATTGCCAGAGGCAAAAGTGGCAATAAAATGCCCTTCTTCTGCTGTTTGTTCTTGATAAGTCCAACTTATTGTTTGGTTGTTTACTTTAGGCAAAAGTGGGATAGGAGTAGCCCCATTTACCCAACTTTGGTTGTTAGCTTTGTTTTGCAACTCTGAGATGTAAACCTTATTGTTGTCAATGCCTATTTGTAGTTTTAAGTCGCTGTTTTCCAGTGTGGTATAAATGGTCTTGTTGCTCAAAACTGCATTTGTCTCGCTATAAGCGTCGGCTTGCAAGGGCGAAAAAGTGATGTCGTCGAACCAAATATCGCCAGTAACTCCACTGCCAGGATTGGTCCAGTTTCGTTCCACCACGGCCCTAATCTGCACTGAAGTATTGTTTCCACTATTCCAAATGCCACTCACGTATTCCCATTTGCCGTATTCGGTGCTGCGCAGTTGAAGTTCGCCTGGGGCATCGTTCATATCAATGTATGCCCACGAGCTATCGTCTGCTCTAAAAATATATCCGCTGTATTTGTAGTAGGTATTCTTTTTTACCGAAAGGGTAGAAGTGTAATTTGCCACCAATGTGCAAAAACCACGTCCTTTGCTATGGAGCGATTTGCTCCCGCTGTGTGCCTTGCTATTGTCTACAGCATTGCCCCAAGTAGCCCAATACGCCTCGCCTTGCTCAAACGAGTGGTTGTTTATCATATTATTGGCACTCGCCCAAAAACTCAAGCCCAAACAAATTAGTGTAAAAAGGTATCTCATAGTATCGGTAAATTTCAATCTTACAATTATACAAAATTTTATGCAGAAAAGCAAATCCATAAAGAGCCAAAAAGGGCTATGGTTTTCAACCTATTTTTGTGTTATTTTGTGCAGTTAATTTTTAAAAAAAGAAGAAACATTTCTATATTATAGGTAATTTTAAACAATATAACAATATGAAAAAAGAAAAAGACACTTACACAAGGTACATGGAATACCTTGAAAAAAATCGTAGTAAAAGAGCTATGAAAATCGCCCTTAAAACATGCTTCGTGTATGCCTCTCATTACGTTCCACTTATTGTTATTGCGCTGTCTGTTGTGGTAATAGGTTTGCTATTTGCAGATGTGTTTGCTTTTTGTGGCGCTGAAACTATTTCAGATTTGTGGTTTTATTCTATAGCGGCTCTCTTGGGTGCGAGTATATATTACGCAGTGGTGAGATATTTTACTTCAGATATTGATTTACTTACATACGACCACCTTCCTTTTACAAGAGATATTCATAAAGAAAGGCGCGAGTTTGCTAAATGGTGGGCTAAAAATTATGAATGATTAATTAACCTATAAAAATATTTGTTATGTGGAAAGAAATAAAATACTATTTTTGGCACAAAAAACACGGCTTAAATTATATAAATTGGGGTCTTATTGAACGTAAGATTTTCTTAAAAAGAGCTTTTAAAGAAAATTTTCTTATGCCTGTTAAAATGGTTGCTATTCCAGGTCTAACAATAACCGCAATCATTATAATAATAATAAAATTGTGCGGTTTTGATTGATGTGAAGTT
>JAXJWL010000207.1:0-2351 GCA_036308065.1 Paludibacteraceae bacterium | reverse complement strand
GCTAGTTACGCTCAAAAAGACCCACTTCTAATCTATAAACTTGAGTCTTTTGGCTTATTCAAAAAATTAATAGAAAACGTTAACTATAAGGCTATTACCATCCTTATGCGTGCTCAAATTCCAGTTAAAGAAGGAGATGAGGTTCGCGAAGCTGCACCAGAAAAACGTACTGACCTTAGCAAATATCAAGAGCAAAAGTCAGACATCATGCGTGCTGGTCAACAAGACACCCGCGAAAAACAAAAACAACAACCTGTTCGCGTAGAAAAGAAAGTAGGTAGAAATGAATTGTGTCCTTGCGGTAGCGGTAAGAAATATAAACATTGCTGTGGTAAATAATTTATTATACATAACCTGGAACGTTGACCCTGTGGCTTTCTCGATAGGGAGCCTCACGGTGCGTTGGTATGGACTGCTGTTTGCCGTAGGCTTTTTGCTAGCAGTGTATATGCTTGGAAAAATCTTCAAGGCAGAAAAATATCCCGACGATTGGGCAGACAAGACCTTCCTATATATTATAGTTGGGGTGGTGATTGGTGCAAGACTTGCCCACGTGTTTTTCTACGACTGGGCATATTACAAAGACCATTTGTCTGAAATACTTATGGTATGGCACGGTGGACTTGCATCGCACGGCGGTGTGCTAGGTGGCGTTATTGCCATGATATTCCTCGCAAAAAAAGTAATGAAAAAACCATTGCTTTGGTTGGGTGATAGAGTATTTGCAGTAGCAGGTATCACAGCAGCATGTATTCGTTTGGGCAACCTTATGAACTCAGAAATCTACGGGCACGAAACCACACTCCCTTGGGGTTTTAAATTCCTTAGAGATTTCCCAAGATTGCCAGCGGAAGCAGTGCCAGTTTGTCACCCTACACAAATCTACGAGTCACTTGCATACTTTACTATGTTCCTTGTTATGATGTTCCTTTATTGGAAAAAAGACTTTGGAAAAAAATACACCGGTATGCTGTTTGGTATAGGTTTCATTTGGGTATTCCTATTCAGATTCTTTATAGAATTTATCAAAAACGACCAATCAGATTTTGAGGCAGATATGATTCTAAATATGGGTCAACTGCTGAGCATCCCATTCATCATTTATGGTGTTTATTTAATAATTAATGCGATAAAGAAAAAACAATGATACAATTATTTGGAATATTAATATTGTTCGTCATATTCACTGTTATCTTTGTTATATTCAGAGTTTTACTTGTGGCTCGCCAATTATTTTTTGGTAAGCCAAGACAAAGCGAAGAAGGCAATACAGGATACAACAAACCAAAACAAGAATATGATGAAGCTTCTGTGAAAGCAAAAAGATTTGACAAATCTAAAGCAGAAGACGTAGAATTTGAAGTAATAAAAGAATAAAATAATATGGCAAAAGAATTAACATCGAGAGCTGAGAATTACTCACAATGGTACAATGATTTAGTGTTGAAAGCAGACCTTGCAGAAAACTCTGCAGTGCGTGGTTGTATGGTAATCAAACCATACGGATATGCTATTTGGGAAAGAATGCGTGACGAACTAGACAGAATGTTTAAAGAAACAGGTCACGTAAATGCATATTTCCCACTTTTCATTCCAAAATCTTTCTTAAGTAAAGAAGCAGACCACGTAGAAGGTTTCGCAAAAGAATGTGCCGTAGTTACTCACTATAGACTAAAACAAAACCCAGATGGTCCTGGTGTGGTAGTAGACCCAGAAGCAAAACTTGAAGAAGAACTTATCGTGCGTCCTACATCAGAAACCATTATTTGGAGCACATACAAAAACTGGATTCACTCATACAGAGACCTTCCTATCCTTTGCAACCAATGGGCAAACGTGGTTCGTTGGGAAATGCGTACACGTCTTTTTCTACGTACAGCAGAGTTCCTATGGCAAGAAGGTCACACCGCTCACGCTACAGAGGCAGAAGCAGTGGAAGAAACAGTGAAAATGCTTCACGTTTATGGTGATTTCGCAGAAAAATTCTTGGCAATCCCTGTTATTCGTGGTGTAAAATCAGCAAACGAACGTTTCGCAGGTGCGCTAGAAACATTCTGTATCGAAGCACTTATGCAAGATGGTAAAGCACTTCAAGCAGGTACATCACACTTCCTTGGTCAAAACTTTGCTAAGGCATTTGATGTTACCTTTATGAACAAAGAAAACAAACAAGAACTTGTTTGGGCTACTTCTTGGGGTGTTTCAACTCGACTTATGGGTGCGCTTATTATGACTCACTCCGACGACAACGGTCTTGTGCTTCCTCCAACCCTTGCTCCAATTCAAGTAGTGATTGTTCCTATCTACAAAACAGAAGAACAACTAAACGCTATTAGAGCAAAAGTTGATGC
>JAXJWL010000206.1:0-11319 GCA_036308065.1 Paludibacteraceae bacterium | reverse complement strand
ACTACTTCTGAAGTGGTAGCAGATTCATTAATCAATCGTCCTCTACTTGGAGGCGACCGCGACGAACATGGTTGCATACCTTCTGCAGGCTACGTTTGGTGCGAAAAACTGCAAAAATGCATTCGCCCTTGGGAAGAAAAATGTGAATAAAAATTGATAAACTATGGAAAAGAAATTATTTCGTGATATTAATAACAAATTGCTAGGCGGAGTTTCTAGCGGTTTGGCTTGCTATTTCAACCTAGATGCAAGCATAGTAAGACTACTTTGGGTTATTCTTACTATATGTTCTGGTCCTTGGACTATCATTGTCTATACCTTAATGTGGATTATCCTTCCTCAAGGTGACAGCAGTGCCTACAACGTAGAACCAGACTCAGAGTTTCAACCAAAAAGCAAAAATGTATCAAGAGGTTGCTTATCTGGATGCCTACTCCTACTCTTTGGTCTATTTGTTGCATTCATCGTCCTATTTGTGCTTATCATTACCTTCTCTATCGTATTAGGTAGTTTTGCACTATTTATGGGAGTAATAAGCGGCGACATCGCACTACACGAAGCCATTCAAACAATGTTGCAGTAACCATATTCATTTGAGGTAATAAAAATAGTGCTACTTGACGAATCAAATAGCACTATTTCTATTTTTTGAAATATATTTACTTCTCTGCATTTAGTATATCCCAGACGTTGCCGGCGGCTGAGGCGACTAGGCGCCAACAGATGTCTTTGTGGTGTGAGCGGGCTTGCACGTTTTCTGGTTTTGAGTATTTGATTAGAAGTTCGTTGCAGTTTGATGTGCCGTATTCTTCTTCCAATCTTTTATTTAGTTCACGCACTTTTTTGTAGGCTTCCATTTTGCCATCCATGTCTTTTGGGTCTTCGTAACCTTGCGCAAGGCCAAGCACCATGAAAGAACCTGTAAGGGCACCACATTTGTTACGTAGGCGACCCATACCACCACCAAATGTGCCAGAAATAAGTTTTGCTACTCTAGGGTCTAGTTTTAGTTCTTCTGCAAATGCTAAAAGTACAGATTGAGAACAAGCATAGCCTTCCTCAAAATATTTAACTGCTTTATCTACTGCTTCTTGACGTGTCATAATCTTTAAATTTTAATATTGCATTGCTGATGAAATTTCGTTTGCTTTAGCTTCGCCTAAGAGTGATGCTACAATTGCAAAAGCAAATTCTGGAGACTTGCCAGGACCTTTTCCAGTAATAACATTTCCTGCTTTCACTACACCTTCTGCAGTGCAGTTTGCACCTTTTAGTTCACCTTCAAAACCTGGGTAGCAGGTAGCATTTTTGCCTTCAAGTATACCTAAACGGCCTAAAATAAGTGGTGCAGCACAAATTGCAGCCACAGGAAGACCTGCTTCTGCGTGTGCTTTTACTTGTTCACACAATGCTGTGCATTCCCAAAGATTTGTTGTACCAGGCATACCACCAGGCAAGATTAGATAACCTTCTGTTGTGAAATCTACTTCTGCAAGTAAAATATCTGCTACCATAGGCACATTGTGAGCAGATGTTACCACGTTAGTGTCGTTGATAGAAACTGTTACTACGTCTAAACCTGCTCTACGCATAATATCTATCACGCTAAGTGCTTCTAAATCTTCGAAGCCGTTAGCTAAAAATACATAATGTTTCATTTCTTAAAATATTTTCCGATTATAGGTAAATTTGCAAGTGGGAAGTCTGTTTTAACCATATAGAATAGGTAAACTCCCAACAAAATAGTTCTTATTATATGATTTAACCATCCCCATGGTGTTTCCACCAAATATGAAATACCCACAAGCACTAATGCAATGCCAAAGTATTTTGCCATATCTAGTATTGGATAGTTTATAGGGAAGTATTTGTTGCCTAGGAAATATGAAATAATCATCATCACGGTATATGCGGCAAGTGACGCCAACGCAGCTCCCATAAAGCCCATTAGTGGCACAAGAACAATTAGCAATACCACATTTATAACAAAACCGATTGAACTCATAATGGCTCCGAAATAGGTTTTATCCACTAGTTTGTACCAAAGAGATAGGTTGAAATAAATGCCTTGAAATAGATATGAAAGCAATACTACTGGAATGATAATAAGTCCAGACCAATAACTTTCATGTATTAAAACCTTAAGGAAATCTAGATAAAAAATCATTCCTAAACATATGAGAAGGGATGAAATAACATAGTATTTCATACTGTCGGCATACACGTTTTTAGAATCTTTGTCTTTGTTTTTGGCAAACACAAAAGGCTCGTAGGCATAGCGGAATGCTTGTGTAAACATCATCATCACCATTGCCACCTTGAAGCACGCGCCATAAATACCTAGTTGGGCTGTTGCCTCAGCAGTGTCTTCTAAAAGGAATGGATATAGAATTTTGTCTATAGTTTGGTTCATTATCCCCACCACTCCTAGTGCTAAAAGAGGGAACGAATATTTTAGCATATCCTCTAGAAGAGAAAGGTCAAATTTTAGTTTTTCTTCCAGTGCCACAGGTATAAGTGCCAGTGTAACAGCGGTTGTGGAAATAAGATTTGCCACGAACACATAGCCTACTCCATAGTTTGGATTGTAAAACCAATCTATAAGTTCTGGAGAAGAAGCATAAATTTTTGGACAAATAATCAGGAAGAAAATATTCATCACAATGTTCACCAAAATCATAAAGAGTTTTAGCGCAGCGAACTTAATTGGTCTTTTCTTGTACCTTAGATATGCAAAAGGAATACTGTCGAACGCATCCATTGCCACCACCACAGCAAGCATCATTACATATTCTTGATGGTCGGGATAGCCCAACATCGTAGAAATGCCGTTTAGCGAGCCTGAACATAGTGCCACAAAGGTCATAGAAGACACAAAAAGGCAAATCACAGTGGTAGGATATACAGCAGAATTGTCTCGTCCTTCCTTGTTTAAAAATCGGAACAGACCTGTCTCCATACCGTATGTAAGGATAACAAGAAGCAGTGCAGTCCACGCATAAAGGTTTGCAACCACACCGTAATCGGCAGAAGATGTTAATACGTATGTATAAAGAGGAACCAAGCACCAGTTTAGGAATTTCCCTAAAATACTGCTCAGTCCGTAAATGGCCGTTTCTTTGGCCAGAGTTTTCATTTCATTTGCCATATTTCTATCGCAATATATTTTTTAGAATAAAGGATTTTCGTATGGAGCACCAAACTTAGTTCTACCCAAGTGCTTATAGGCGAAATCGGTAACTTCCCTACCACGAGGAGTGCGTTTTAAAAATCCTTCTTTTATTAAAAATGGTTCGTAAACTTCCTCTATAGTGCCTGCGTCTTCGCCAAGTGCTGTGGCAATGGTTGAGATACCCACAGGTCCACCAGAAAATTTATCAATTATCACAGACAAAATCTTGTTGTCGATTTCATCCAAACCGTGTTTGTCTATGTTCAATGCTTCAAGTCCAAAGCACGCAATATCCTTTGTAATAGTGCCTTGGGCTTTCACTTGTGCAAAGTCTCTTACCCTACGAAGTAGTGCATTGGCAATACGAGGGGTACCACGACTACGGCGAGCAATCTCCACTGCAGCATCTTCGTGACAAGGAGTATCTAGAATAGCAGACGAACGTTTTACAATGGAAGTAAGTACATCGTTGTCGTAGTATTCTAGGTGACAATTAATTCCAAAACGCGCTCTTAACGGACTGGTTAACAAGCCACTACGTGTAGTTGCACCAATAAGAGTGAATGGATTTAAGTCTATCTGAATGCTACGAGCACTAGGACCTTTGTCTATCATAATATCTATGCGATAGTCTTCCATAGCAGAATAAAGATATTCTTCCACAATAGGACTCAAGCGGTGTATCTCGTCTATAAAAAGCACATCATTTGGTTCAAGACTTGTAAGAAGTCCTGCCAAATCGCCTGGTTTGTCTAGCACAGGTCCTGAAGTGATTTTAAATCCTACTCCTAGTTCGTTTGCTATAATATTTGAAAGGGTGGTTTTACCAAGCCCCGGAGGTCCATGAAGGAGTACGTGGTCCAATGCTTCGCCACGCATACGAGCAGCCATTACGAACACACGCAAGTTTTCCACCACAGCCGACTGGCCTTTGAAGTCGTCGAAACTTAGCGGACGAAGCACATTTTCGTAATCATTTTCCCTGTCGCTTCTTGATTTTCTTATATCAAAATCTTCTACCATCAATTTGTTAGTTCTCTAAATAATTCTTCTAATTCTTCCGATGTAATTTTATTAGTTGGTCTATCTGCCACCAAAACTCCTTTTTTCAACACTAAAAATCTATCACAAATGGCAGAAACCTCTTGCATAATATGTGTACTAAAAAGCACAGTTCTATCACGTCCGAAGTCTTTTATCAGTTCTCTGATTTCTACAAGTTGGTTTGGGTCGAGACCTGTAGTTGGTTCGTCTAGGATTAAAACCTGTGGATTGTGAATCATTGCAGCAGCCAGACCCACTCTTTGGCGATAGCCCTTTGAAAGTTGTCCTATCTTCTTTTTATATTCAGAAGTAAGGCCACACTTTTCTATCATTTCATCTACACGTTGCGCCCTTTCCGATCCCAAATTGTAAATCTTGGCTGTGAAATTTAGATATTCTTTCACATACAAATCTAGATACAATGGATTGTGCTCTGGCAGATATCCAATCAATTTTTGTGCTTCAATACGTTTTTCTTGCACACAAACATCGTCTATCCACACTCTTCCACTATCTGGATAAAGATAACCTGTCATAATCTTCATTAGCGAAGACTTTCCTGCACCATTAGGTCCAAGAAAACCAACAATCTCGCCGTTCTTCACATTGAAAGAAAGGTCGAAGAGCACCTGTTGGTCTGCATAACTTTTATTTATAGATTGAATTTGTAAACTCATACAGAGTACAAATTTACAAAATAAACTGATAAAATGACAGAATAGGTCTATAAATTATTCAATAATATTTTTTATCTTTGCAACTATGAAAAAAACTCCACTTTTAGGTTTAAGTTTAAACGAGCTGAAACAAGTAGTTTTAGCCTATAAACTACCTGCCTTCACAGCAAAGCAGATAGCAGATTGGCTATATAAAAAGCAAGTTAGGTCTATTATGGACATGACCAATCTTTCTATGAAGGCACGCGAAATCCTTTCAGAAGATTATGAAGTAGGCGTTAAAGAACCTGAGCATATTTCTGTTTCGTCAGACGGCACAGAGAAATATTTGTTTCCTGTGGGTGATGGTAGCAAATATATAGAAGCAGTATATATTCCTGAAAAAGACAGGGCTACACTTTGTATTTCATCGCAAATTGGTTGCCAAATGAATTGTCTTTTCTGCGCCACAGGCAAACAAGGATTTTCTGGAAATTTGACCACAGCAGAAGTGTTAAATCAAGTGCAAAGCATAAACCACACCGAAAAACTTACCAATGTGGTGTTTATGGGCATGGGCGAGCCACTTAACAATAAAGAAGTGGTACTTAAAGCCATAGAAATAATGACTTCCGACTACGGATATGGTTGGAGTCCAAAAAGAATTACTGTTTCTACAGTGGGTATCATTCCTGCTCTGCAAGATTTTCTTGAAAAAACTACTTGCAACCTAGCAGTGAGTGTGCACGCCGCAGGAGAATTGGAAAGAAGAGAACTTATTCCTGCAGAAAAAGCTTACCCTGTGCAACAAGTGTTTTCTATTCTTAGAAAATATGATTGGTCGCATCAGAGAAAACTTTCTGTGGAATACACTATGTTCAACGATTTGAACGATACTGAAGCTTGCGCAAAACAACTTCATGGACTTATTCACGGTATGAACTGTCACGTAAACCTTATTCCATATCATACCATTCCAGATGTAGGTCTCACCCCTACTCCAATGAGTAAAATTGAGGTTTTCCAAAATTGGCTTACCAAAAAAGGGCTTAGCGTAACAGTGCGTCGCTCTCGTGGTCAAGACATCGAAGCCGCTTGCGGAATGCTGTCGAGAATTAGGAATTAGGAATTAGGAGTGAGGAGTGAGGAGTTGTAGGGACATAGCGTGCTATGTCCGTAACCCGCCTAGCGGGTTTGTCTTAAGTTGTAGGCAGGTGTTGAGCGCAGCGATAACGCCTGTATAAATATAAACAAACAATGGCACGCCCGTAGGGTGTGCATCTAAATAAAGAAACATGAAAAAAATATTATACATAGCAGCAATATTAATCGGTATGACAAGCTGTAGCGGTGGCGGCATCACGCTTCCAAACGCAACAGGAGCAGCCAATGAAATCCTTTTAGTGATAGACGACAGCATTGCAAAATCTGCCGCTGGCGACTCAATTTTCAGACTTTTAGACAGAGACGTGCCAGGACTACCACAGTCTGAACCACATTTCAATATCTCTAAAACCAAACATTCAGGTTTTACAAACCTATTGAAACCAGCAAGAAACATTGTTATAGTAAACGTAGGAAACAGATATTCACACAACAAAATCAAAACCTACAAAGACAAATACTCTAAGCCTCAAGCTATTATTGAAATAAATGGCCCAACAAAAGAAGGTGTGAGAAAAGCCATTGTGGACTATAGCGAAGAAATACTTGACTTTTTCATTAAAGCAGAAAGAGACCGTGCTATTACACATCAAACTCACTACAGAGAGAGAGCAGTTGGCGACAAGGTGAAAGAAAAATTTGGCATCGACATTGTTATACCAAAAGGCATAAACAGAATTAAAGAAGCTGAAAATTTCATGTGGATTTCAAATTCTAATATAGATTTAAATCAAAACATTGTAATCTACAGTTTCCCATATACAGACAAAAACACATTTACTAAAGAATACCTTTCATACAAACGAGATTCTGTGATGATGCTCCACGTACCGGGACCAGCAGAAGACTCATATATGAGCACAGAGTATAAATACGAGCCACCTATTTTAAAACAAACAGCCCTAAAAAGTGGACAATTTGCCACAGAAATGCGTGGGTTGTGGAATGTGGTTGGCGACATTATGGGAGGACCATTTGTAAGCGTAAGCTGCCTTGATGAAGAAAATCAAAGAGTAATCACAGCCGAATGCTTCGTTTACGCTCCTGGCAAAAACAAACGTAACACCATAAGAAGTTTAGAATCAGTGTTATACACAATAAAATTTGAAAAAGATGAGCAACATTAAAGTAGGCATTACACAAGGCGATATAAACGGCATTTCATACGAAGTAATTCTAAAAACTCTTGAAGACAATAGAATTTGCGACCTATGCACACCTATTATTTATGGTTCACCAAAGGTGGCTGCATATCAAAGAAAAATGCTAAATCTGAATGTGAATCTCAACCTTGTAAACAAGCCTGAAGAAGCACAAGAAAAAAGAGCAAATATTATAAATTGTTGCGCCGACGAAGTGAAAGTAGAAGTGGGATTTTCTACTCCACAAGCGGGCGAAGCAGCATTTAACGCACTAGAAAGAGCCACTAGAGACCTTAAAGAAGGCAAAATTGATGTGCTAGTAACAGCTCCAATCAATAAAAACAACATCCAGTCTGAAAGTTTTAGTTTCCCTGGACACACAGAATATTTAGAAAGTTTGTTTGGCGAAAAAGGCGACGCACTTATGGTGCTTGCCAACGAGAGCATTAGAATAGCAGTGGTAACAGGGCACGTGCCAGTGAGCAAAATTTCGTCTTGCCTAACCAAAGAAAACATTCTAAAAAAGATACAACAATTCAACAAATCTCTAATAGAAGATTTTGGTATTTTCAAACCAAGAATTGCAGTTTTAGGACTAAATCCACACGCTGGCGACAAAGGTGTAATTGGTAGCGAAGAAGAAGAAATCATTGCACCAGCTGTGAAACAAGCTCTAGATGAAGGCATTACCTGTTTTGGTCCACTACCTGCCGACGGATTTTTCGGTTCAAATGGTCAAGCACACTACGATGGTATTTTGGCTATGTATCACGACCAAGGACTTATTCCATTTAAAACCATTGCTATGGATAGCGGCGTAAACTTCACTGCTGGACTTTCTGTGGTGCGCACATCGCCAGACCACGGCACTGCATACGACCTTGCTGGAAAAAATATGGCTAGCGAAAATTCGTTCCGTCAGGCATTATATATGGCATTAGACGTTTATAAGAACAGAAATAATAAATAATGTTACCAAACGCAGAACTTCAACAAATAAAAAACAAATTTGGCATTATAGGAAACAATCCAGAGTTTCTACATGCTATAAATGTTGCTGTACAAGTAGCACCAACAGACCTTTCTGTGCTTATCACTGGCGAGAGCGGTGTGGGGAAAGAAAATTTTCCTAAAATAATACACCAATATAGCCAAAGAAAACACGAAAAATACATTGCTGTAAACTGCGGTGCTATTCCAGAAGGCACTATCGACTCTGAACTTTTCGGACACGAAAAAGGTTCGTTTACAGGTGCACTTACCGACAGAAAAGGTTATTTTGAAGAAGCAAACGGCGGTACCATCTTCTTAGACGAAGTGGGTGAACTTCCACTTTCTACCCAAGCAAGACTACTGAGAATACTAGAAGTAGGCGAATTTTTCAAGGTGGGTTCTTCTAAAGTGCAAAAAACAAATGTTCGCATTATTGCCGCTACAAACGTAAATATAGAAAAAGCTATTGAGCAAGGTAAATTTAGAGAAGACCTTTACTATAGACTCAATGCCACACACATAGAAATTCCAGCACTACGCAACAGAAAAGAAGATATTTATCCTCTGTTTACCAAGTTTGCCAACGATTTTTCGCTAAAATATCAACGTCCTAGCATCAAACTATCTGAAGATGCAATCAATGCACTAAAAGATTATTATTGGCGAGGAAATATTAGGCAACTTAAAAATATTGCAGAACAAATTTCAGCAATAGAAACAGAACCTTTTATAAGTTTGGAGACTATTCAATCATATCTTCCAGACGAACCACACAACCGTTTGCCACAGCATATTAAAGGTAAAGGCACACAAAGCGCTTTCAATCCAGACCCTGAAATGCTATTCAAGGCAATGATTGAAATGAAAAAAGACATTGAAAAACTTAAAGGTGCTGTAAAAAAACTATTGGAAGAAAGAGGAGAACACATTGCAGAACCTATCAATGCCCTACCTGCCGCACCAGAATTTATAGACGTGGAAGTGAGCGAAGCTGGGCCTACTCTATCTGTAGAAAATGTGCAAAAAGAACTTATTAAAAAAGTGTTGAAAAAACACGGAGGCAGAAAAGATTTGGCAGCAATAGAACTAAAAATGTCTACAAGAACACTTTATAGAAAAATAAAAGAATACGGAATAGAAGAATGAAAAAAATAATCATCGCCATCATAAGCAGTCTTTGCTTGTTGTCGTGCACCATTTCATACAAATTTAATGGTACTGTAATCAACTACGACATTATAAAATCTATTGCTGTGAAAGACTTCACAAACCAAGCAGCAATGGTGTATGCACCACTTGCAAGCACATTCAACGAAGCTCTAAAAGATGTGTACACAAAACAAACACGCCTAGACCTTGTTGAAGCCAATGGCGACCTAGAACTTGAAGGTGAAATTGTTGGTTACGACATTACACCTATGGCAGTAACTTCAAATGCTTCTTCTGCCGAAACACGTTTAACACTCCGAATAAGAGTACGTTATACAAACAACACAAACCACGAAGAAGACTATGAACGCACCTACTCTGCCTACAGAAACTTTGATAGTGCTCAATTAATTACCGATGTGCAAGACGCGCTAATCGAAGAACTCGTAGAAGAAATCTGCGAACATATTTATAATGATACGGTAGCTAATTGGTAATGACAAGCAAAGAACTAATAAAATATCTTCAAAATCCTGCGACAATATCTCAAGCTGATATTTACGATGTGGAGCAACTATACGAGCAATACCCTTATTGCTCTGCTATTGCTATATTGTATCTTAAAGCCCTTGCCGACAGAGAAGATTTAAAATTCAACAACAAACTAAAAAAAATAGCCCTTTCTGTTTATTCAAGAGAAAGACTTCACGACGTGATTTACTTAAAACCAGAAGTGAAAGTAGAGGAAAAACAAACTATTACTCCAACAACATCATATAGTTTGGAAGATATTCCTACCAACGACACTTCCCCACTATTTAAAGGTCAATCACTTATCGACAAATTTATAGAAAGTAATCCTAAGATTGGTCCAATAGGAAGTGAACCAGAATCACATAAAAATGTACCAGACGTAGCCGAAAATGACATTAGTGACAGCATTTTTACCGAAAGTTTGGCAAAAATTTACATTAGACAAAAACAATATGACAAGGCAAAACGTATTTTTGAGAAATTAAATTTGAAATTTCCAGAAAAAAATCGTTACTTTGCAGACCAAATAGAAAAAATTGATAAATTAATAACTAATAATTAAAAATATGTACATTATTATCGTATCATTAGCCATTTTAGTAGCTATTCTTCTTGTACTTATCGTAATAGTTCAAAAATCTAAAGGAAGTGGTTTAGCTTCAGGATTTGAAAGTTCAAACAACGTAATGGGTGTTCGTAAAACTACCGACTTCCTAGAAAAAGCTACATGGACACTAGCTGCTATCCTAGTTGTTTTATCTGTTGCATCTGTTGCTTTCTACGATAGAAGCAGTGCTAATGAAGACTCATTAAAAAATAAAATTGAAGAAACAGCTGCTCCTGTTCAACTTCCAGCTGCAGAAGAAGCACCAGTTTCTCCTATCGCTCCAGTTGCAGAATAATCTTCAACAAAACAAATACAAAAAGCTGACTATATTTTATAGTTGGCTTTTTTTGTTTAGATTACTATTAAACTGGCACGGAATTTGCAGTAATATAGATAGAAAAACAACAAAATAATTAATCAAAAATAAATAATATGAACATTAAACCATTAGCAGACAGAGTTTTAATCAAACCTGCTGCATCTGAAGAAAAAACAGCATGCGGAATCATTCTACCAGATTCTGCCAAAGAAAAACCACTTAGAGGTGAAGTTATTGCAGTTGGCAATGGCACAAAAGACGAAGAAATGGTAGTAAAAACAGGTGATATGGTTCTATATGGCAAATATGCTGGCACAGAAATAGAACTAGACGGTGAAAAATATTTAATCATGCGCCAAAGTGACATTTTGGCTATTATTTAATAATTTCGGTCACTGAGCTTGTCGAAGTGCCCGAAATTCACAAAACAAATTAAAACATTAAACAAGTATATCATGGCAAAAGAAATAAAATTCAATGTTGAAGCTCGCGACCTACTAAAAAAAGGTGTTGACGAACTTGCTAACGCAGTAAAAGTT
>JAXJWL010000205.1:0-12633 GCA_036308065.1 Paludibacteraceae bacterium | reverse complement strand
CTTCTACAGTTTTCTCTTTTACTATAAAAGGCACTCCCAAATGTTCTAGAAGCAATACTTGCTTGAAGTCTCGCTCTATAATATCTGCTATTTTATCTGTGTTTTTAAATGACATGCATAGCAAAAGTACAAAAAAATATTATAATAATGTGTATTTTTTCATTTTACTGCAAAGGTAGGTGGCTTTATTTTATGTGTCAATCCCTATTTTTAGTGAAAATGTCAAAGACAAAATTGTCAAAAAATAAAGTTGGCACGAAATTTGTAGTATAATGGGTGAGCGACGTTCGCGGAGCGAATATTAAATTAGAAATAATAAACAAATTAAAATATTACAATTATGGGAAAAATTATTGGTATTGACTTAGGAACAACAAACTCTTGTGTTTCTGTAATGGAAGGTAACGAACCTATCGTTATCACAAATGCTGAAGGTAAACGTACTACTCCTTCTATCGTAGCATTTATCGACGGTGGCGAACGTAAAGTAGGTGACCCTGCAAAACGTCAAGCTATCACAAACCCTAAAAAAACTATTTTCTCTATTAAACGTTTTATGGGTGAATCTTTTGACAATGTTTCAAAAGAAATCTCACGCATTCCTTACGTAGTAGAAAAAGGTGACAATAACACTCCACGTGTAAACATTGATGGTCGTCAATATACACCACAAGAAATCTCTGCAATGGTGCTTCAAAAAATGAAAAAAACTGCAGAAGATTATCTTGGTACAGAAGTAACAGAAGCTGTGATTACAGTACCTGCATACTTCAACGATGCTCAACGTCAAGCAACTAAAGAAGCAGGTGAAATCGCTGGTCTTCAAGTAAAACGTATCGTAAACGAACCAACTGCTGCTGCTCTTGCATACGGTCTTGACAAAACAGAAAAAGATATGAAAATCGCTGTATTCGACTTAGGTGGTGGTACATTCGATATTTCTATCCTAGAACTTGGCGACGGTGTATTTGAAGTGAAATCTACAAATGGTGACACTCACCTAGGTGGTGACGACTTCGACCACGTAATCATAGACTGGTTGGCAGAAGAATTTAAAGCAGAAGAAGGTATTGATTTACGCGAAGACCCAATGGCTCTTCAACGTTTGAAAGAAGCTGCTGAAAAAGCAAAAATTGAGCTTTCTAGTACAACTTCTTCAGAAATCAACTTACCATATATTATGCCAGTAAACGGTGTTCCAAAACACTTAGTGAAAACTCTTACTCGTGCTAAATTTGAACAACTTGCAGACCGCTTAATCCAAGCTACAGTAGAACCTTGCCGTAAAGCTATGAGCGATGCTGGTCTTTCAAACTCAGAAATCGACGAAGTTATCCTAGTAGGTGGTTCTTCTCGTATTCCTGCTGTTCAAGCAATGGTAGAAAAAATCTTTGGTAAAGCACCTTCAAAAGGTGTTAACCCAGACGAAGTTGTGGCAATCGGTGCTGCTATCCAAGGTGGTGTGTTAACTGGTGAAGTTAAAGACGTATTGTTACTAGACGTAACTCCACTTTCACTTGGTATCGAAACAATGGGTGGTGTGATGACAAAATTAATCGACGCAAACACTACTATCCCAACTCGTAAATCTGAAGTGTTCTCTACAGCTAGCGACAACCAACCTTCTGTACAAATCAACGTGCTTCAAGGTGAACGTCCAATGGCTCGCGACAACAAACAAATCGGTATGTTCCACTTAGACGGTATTCCTGCTGCTCCACGTGGTGTGCCACAAATTGAAGTAACATTCGACATCGACGCTAACGGTATCTTAAATGTTTCTGCTAAAGATAAAGCTACTGGTAAAGAACAAAAAATCCGTATCGAAGCTTCTTCTGGCTTAAGCGACGACGAAATTAAACGTATGAAAGCTGAAGCTGAAGCAAATGCAGAAGCAGATAAAAAAGAAAAAGAACGTATCGACAAACTAAACCAAGCTGACGGTATGATTTTCCAAACAGAAAAACAACTTAAAGAACTTGGTGACAAGATACCTGCAGATAAAAAAGCTCCTATCGAAGCTGCTCTAGGTAAACTTAAAGAGGCTCACAAATCTCAAAACTTAGACGCTATCGATGCTGCAATGAAAGAACTAAACGACGCATTCCACGCTGCAAGCCAAGACATGTACAATGCTGCTAACGCTGCTCAAGGTGGCGCACAAGCTGGTCCTGACTTCAACGCAGGTGCTCAAGGCGGTTCTTCTTCTCAAAACGCAGGCGACAACGTTCAAGACGCAGACTTTGAAGAAGTTAAGTAGTAGAATAACAACTTAAATAAAAATCCGAACACTGATTTTATTGAAGTGTTCGGTTTTTTTGTGTCACAATACAATATAGTTGACTAATGTAATTATATCATGAAATAGTGTTGTATTGGAATTTGTGTAATTTGATATATATCTATTTTATTTTCAATCAATTGTAATTCGTCGGTTGTAACCGACGAATTGTGTTATAACTTTTATGGAAAAAACAAAAACGCTTTAGAGGGGTGATTCTAAAGCGTTTCTGTATTTAAGGGAAGAGGGTATTATTTCTTCAAGAAGCAGGTTTTTAGGACGATGCTGCTGCCGTCTATTTTGCAATCTACTTCTTCTGGGTTTTCGGTTAGGCGGATGCTTTTTACTTTGGTGCCGCGTTTGATTACCATTGAAGAACCTTTTACTTTAAGGTCTTTGATAACGGTTACTGAGTCGCCGTCTAGAAGTTCTACACCATTGCTGTCTTTTGCGATGTCTGCGCTTTCTGCTGCTGCAATATCTTCTTCGTTGAACTCATGTCCGCAATCTGGGCAAACATAAAGTGAACCATCGAAATAAACGAACTCTCCGCTACATTTTGGGCATTTTGAAATTTCTGTCATGATTGTTGTTATTTTTTTGATTTGTATATTTTGTCGATGATAAGGGCAATGGCGCCGTCGCCTGTTACGTTGCACGCAGTGCCGAAGTTGTCCATGGTGATGTAAAGTGCTATCATAAGGGCAATTTGGCTTTCGTCGAAGCCTAAAATACTTTGTAGTACACTAATTGATGCCATAATTGCACCGCCAGGAACTCCTGGTGCTGCTACCATTACTACACCTAGCATGCAGATGAAGTAAAACATTTCGCTTGGAATCACAGGGTTTCCGTGCATCATCATAAGCGCTATGGCGCATGCTACTATTTTAAGTGTGCTACCAGAAAGTTGAATGGTGGCACAAAGTGGAATTACGAAGTCTGCCACTTCTTCATCTACCTTGTTTTTCAATGTTTGTTTTAGTGTAACAGGTATGGTTGCTGCCGAAGACTGTGTGCCAAGTGCGGTGAAATATGCAGGAAGCATATTAAATAGAAGTTTAAACGGATTTCTACGTGTAACTATGCCAGCCACAGTGTATTGCAGAAGTAGTACCACTACGTGTAGGGCAAATATGATGCCGATAATCTTGATGAAAAGTGTAAGCATACTAGCTATTTGACCTGAGTCGGTGATATTTAGGAATATACCCAAAATGTGTAGTGGAAGAAGTGGTATGATTACTTTTTCTATAGCTAGTGAAATGATTTCTTTAAACTCATCTAGGATGCGTTTTAGATTGCCACCTTTGATTTTGGCGTTGCCTAGGCCAAGCAGAAATGCAAGGAATAGGGCTGTCATTACTGACATAAGTGGTGGAATGGTAAGTTGGAAATACGATGTAAGACTGCTACCTTCTGCCATGCCTTTTGTTGCTTGAGACGCATCTACTAGAAGAGGAAATGTGCTTATGGCTGTGCCGTATGCCATGATACCAGAAAGAAGTGTTGCGCCGTATGCAATGCCTACTGTGATAAGTAGCATTTTGCCTGCTTTTTTACCCATGTCGGCGATAGCAGGAGCTACCATACCTAGAATAATTAGTGGAACTAAGAAACTTAGGAGTTGGCTAAAAATATCGTTGAAGGTAATAAAAATTCTAACGCACCAATCTGGCAATACGTCACCCAAAAGAATGCCTAATGTGATTGCCACCAATACTTGTGGCAGAAGTCCTAGTTTGAAACCTTTTTTCATGTATGTGATTTTATCTTTAAAAATTAGCATTAAGTCACGAAGATAAAGAAAATTTATGAGAAATTTGACTATGAATTATATTTTTACTAGAAAATTACTAATTTTGTGGTCTAAACAAATTGTTGTCTAGTGCTAAACGTTACTACAAAAATAGATAAACTTGATGCTCAGGAAGAGATAAAAACCATAATGAGCGCAGTAGGAGAAATACGTGAGTTTTTTGGTCTCACAAGGCAAGCGTTTGCTTTGTTGTGTGATGTGCCAGCCCATTCGTACAGAATACTTGAAAAGCACGGCAAGGGAGATATTGTTTCATTCTATAAAATTCTTAGAACTTTACATACTAGATATAGCATTGACATAAATGTCTTAGTTACCACAAAAAAGTATTCTACAGCCTTCATTTCTGAACAATTTAAAGAGCAACGAATAAAATTGCAGAATGAGGAACTCGCTTCAAAAACTTCAGCAAGAGAAAAACTAGAATCAGATAATTTACTTCGCAACGACGCTCAATAGGCGTCGTTTTTTTTCTTTCTACACCTAATATTTAATATTCTTCCCGCTTTACAAATATTTTTATTTAAGAATGTTAATGTTTTTAACGTTGTATCCCCGTATTTCAACATCGTATCTTGCTAAAATTTTCCGCAAATTTGTATTTGCACCTCATTATTAGTTATTTAACTACTTTAACAATATTCAGAAGATGTGCCCGTATGTAGTATTTCAACATATTATATTGTTTGTTAATTCAATTTATTTGTTATATCTTTGCATCGTATTACTTAAAACAACATCTATACAATGCCAATAAGATTAAGCACATATCATTCTAAATATGCAGAAGAGTTTATCAAAAGCAATAGACACCTTTACAATCCTGCAAAGCACATTATCAACATAAATAAGGTTGATTGGGACGATTTTGCATATAAAGGCGTAGACCTATACGAAATAGATAAAGACATGATGGATGATTTGCTCTCTGGCAGATTAACCAACATAATACAGCTGAAATATTGCGATGTAAAGCTTCGCATTTACAAAGACGAGCACGGCAAACTTACCAATATCGTTATACCTGCAAACAGCGAATGTTATATACCAGACAAAATCTTCAACTACACACTGAGCGCAGAAGAAAAGGAATGCTTGCGTCGCAGAGGCAGACTAGATAAATCGATACAAGTGGTAGTAGAACAAAGCAAACAACTAATATTGCCGTTTATCGACGAAGAAACAAATCAAGTGATGCACCGCTGCATGAACCAAGTAAAAATACCCAAAGAATTCAAAGGAGTAAAACTAACATTGGAGCACATCAGAAATCTAATTGGTGGCGGCGACATTTACATAGTAATAGACAAAACTATGGAAAGAGTTTTCATCGAGCCCAAAACCGGCAAACTAATGAGTGAAATAGAAGAACCATTACCATTTTAAACTATGCGTGACATTATTTCGCCAACATTCAAATGAAGGTCCTGCGAAAACCACAGAGCAATGCAAACGAAATAGTGCACGCATTTAAACAATATAATCATTAAAAACAATAAACTATGGAAATCGCGACAAGAAAAATAAAACAACCAGTCTTACTACACAACTATATGCGAGAAGAAAATGTGAGACTGCAAATTGAAGAAGATATTGCAACTGCCAATGAGTTTTACCATGATTTAGTTAAATTACACAAAGACTATATGCGTGCAGGATTTAATTTCAATATTAATAAGTTAAAACAATTATACAAAGATAGTTGCAATTACGATGTACTTGAGGCAGAAACAATAGTCAAAAGACATTTTTACGAAAGTTTACTATTAGATTTAGATATAGATACTAACCAATTAAATAATGAGAAATATGAAAATACTGAAAGCGAACACTTCTACAACAAAGAAAATTATGGAATTAAGACTGAAACAACTTCGTTGCAAGGCAGAAATGAGCAAAATCAAGGAATATCTAGAGGAACTAACCAATCCAGAAGAAGCTATTCAGAAAACAAAAGAGATGGATTGGCAGATATTGCCATTGTAAGTGATGCCGACCACCACTTTCACCTTTGGGAAGATTGCGTAATAGACGAACCAGAATACATCACAACAGCTCTTTCTCGCGATTATATTCGTTGTGAGCAAGCCAATAAAGAGTTGTCAAAACAATTAGAATGGTTAGAAACCGACGAAGAAGGGCTATTTACAGAAGTTTCATTTGAGGATTTTGAAAAAGAGATGCAGGCTAGAGAGGATATAGCTGGCACTAATTGTTTCAAATTGGATTTCATCAACAGAATTATTACCAATTTAAACAGCATCGAAAAAGAACTCTATCAAGAATTCAACACAAACATCAACAATCTATCAAAACGCGAAAATCAAAATTACACTGTTTATCTAAATGAAAATGAATACTCAGAATGTCTTGAATATGAAATGGTAATAGGTAAAAACGATGATGAAACAGACAAGAAAATAAAAGTGACAATATACTATTCTTACCGTTCTGACGATTACCTAAGCATTTGGAAAGAAAATCGAATTGATAATATTTTTATAGAAAACATTAATTCAGGTAAAACTATAGAAGTAAGTAAACTCGAGTACGAATCTTTCTACGACGCAGTATACAACTCACTCTCAGAGACAGACAGAAAAGAGTACGAAACAAAAATACGTGCATTCAAACTTCCGTTCTAAAAAATATCGCCTCTTTATTTCAATGGTTATTTCCGTTATTATACGTGTTTTATTGTTGTTTTATTGGAAATAATCAGTATATTTGCAGGGAGAAAAAACTGAAAAATATGAAAAACTGGAGACTAACTACTAATAATACAGTGCTTGAGATGATAGGAAAGGAACTGAAGGAACGTAGAGTTAGGTTGAATTATTCTCAAAAAGAAGTGGCTGATATATTGGGAAATAATGTTTCTACTATTCAACAGATAGAAAAAGGAAAACCTGTTTCTACCCTAACGTTTGTAGGGTATCTTAGAGTAGTAGATTTATTACCTAAACTTGATTTGCTCTTCCCTGAGGAACCTATCAATCCTTTTTTATTAGAAAAATTAAACCCAAATCGCAAACGTGGTGGGTATAAAAAAGAAACGTTATGAGATATACAGATGTTTATTTATGGGAAAATAGAGTTGGAAGACTTGCGTGGGATAGTGAAAAACAATATTCTAGTTTTGTACTTGATTCCTCTTTTTTGCAGATCCAATTGGAATTTTCTCCTATTCTAATTCCGTTAAAAGGAATTGATGCAAGTCAAATTTATTCTTATTCAGAGAATAGGGATAGCAAATGTTTTGTAGGCCTACCTTCTTTTATTGCAGACTCTCTTCCAGATAAATATGGAAAGGAGATAATTAGATGTTATTATGAAACAAGAGGACTTATTGGTGCAGATATAACTCCTTTGCATCAGTTGTCCTATATAGGGAAACGTGGGATGGGCGCTTTTGAATTTGTTCCTGCAATGGAATCTGAGGATTATACGGAGCGCATTGAATTGGATGTATTGGCAGCGCTTGCAAATGATGTTTTGCTGGAAAGGGTTTCATTTAAGGAAAAATTACTGCAAAAAGACAAATCTATTTTAGATATTCTAAAAATAGGAACATCTGCTGGAGGAGCTAAACCAAAAGCGATTATAGCATATAATGAAGCAACTGGTGAAGTGCGCAGTGGACAAGTGAAAGCACCAGAAGGTTTTGATTATTATTTAATAAAATTTTCAGGCTCTAATAAAAATCTTTATACTGGTGGCGGATTGGATGATGTGAATGAACAACTTTCTGCTCAAATAGGTCCTATTGAATATGCATACTATTTAATGGCTAAAGACGCTGGCATAAATATGAGTTATTGTAAGTTGTTGGAAGAAAATGGAGTAAGTCATTTTATGACAAAGCGTTTTGATCGCACTGCAAGTGGCGATAAAATTCATATGCAAACTATGGCTGGTATTGCTAATTTGGATAGAGATTACCCTCAAACCTACGAAATGCTTTTTGTGATTGCTAATTATTTGAAATTACCATACGAGTCTCATAAAGAAATTTTCCGTAGGATGGTTTTTAATGTTCTTTCAAGAAATCATGATGACCATACAAAGAACCATTCTTTTTTAATGAATAAAACAGGAAAGTGGTCGTTGGCCCCTGCTTATGACTTGTGTTATTCTTATAACCCTACTGGTCAATTTACTAAACATCATCAAATGTACTTGAATGGCAAAAATGATGAATTTACTTATAAAGATTTGGAAGTTGTGGCAAGGAAAAATAATATTGTTGAATATAAGGAGATTATTCAGCAAGTGGAAAATAGTGTTTCTAAATGGGAACAATTTGCAGAAGAAGCAGGCGTTTTGCCTGACGTTAAACTCTTTATAAACAAGAACTTACTAAGAATACAAGACTAAAACAACACTATGAGCAAATTACTTAACTACGGCCTAGTCTACAAGAAATCTAGAGGATATAGAAAAGCTCTAAGACAATGCAACATAACCCCATTCCTAAACAGGATACACGACTTTACTTGGTAAAATATGTTTCAGCGAATAATTAACTTTATATCAACC
This sequence comes from Paludibacteraceae bacterium, assembly GCA_036308065.1. GTDB lineage: Bacteria > Bacteroidota > Bacteroidia > Bacteroidales > Paludibacteraceae > Enterocola. The sequence continues at coordinate 3,994 of JAXJWL010000205.1, read as the reverse complement.
TTTTCAAAACACAACAAAGATAAACAACATAAAGCCGAGATAGATTTAAACACCATCAAAATGAGTCAGATAGATATGACGGTGGAAGAACGCATTCGCTCACGATGGCCGAAGAGTCAATGGTCTTTGATGAGATTAGGCGCATTGGAGTGTTTAAAAAAGGGATTACCTATGAATTCACAAGAGATTCAACAACAAGCAGGTCACATTTGGAAGAAGAATCAAAAAAGATAATATAGATACAATATAAACTCAAAAATTATGGAATTTAAATTTGATGGAGATAAGGTGTTTTTTACATCTGATACGCATTTTAATCATGAGAATATTATAAAATTTTGCGAGAGACCTTTTGGTAGTATTGAGGAGATGAACGAGACTCTAATTGCCAATTGGAATAGGGTGGTGGGTAAGGATGATATTGTTTTCCACTTGGGCGATTTTTGCTTTGGTGGTTCTGAGGCGTGGAATAGTATATTGGATAGGCTAAATGGAAAGATTTACCTCATCTTGGGAAATCACGATATTCAGAATTTCAGACCAAGTTATTTTGATAGGTTTGAGCACGTTGCTATGCAAATGCAGATTCAAATTGGGAAACGAAGAATTTACCTAAACCACAATCCATTCCTTTGTTTTGCAGGGTCTTACACAGATACATGGCAACTGTTTGGTCACGTACACACAGGTCCACACAACACTGGCATTGACGCAAATCGCTTGCACATGCTGTTCCCAACTCAATACGATGTGGGTGTTGACAACAACAATTTTACTCCTGTTTCTTACGCTCAAGTGAGGGAAATTATTTTAAAACAAGTGGAAGAGACTGGTAAAAAAATATAAAAATCAGGCGAGGTGAATGAGGTGTAAAATAGCAACTTGTCGGAAATTCCGACAAGTTGCTATTTTATTGAGTCTGGGTTCATTTGTTTTAGTTCTTCAAGGTAGCCTTCCAGTACGCCTCCTAGTTCGATGAAACTTTTTTCGGCACGTTTAAGTAAGCCTTTGGTAAGGTAGGCTGAGCATTTGCCTTTAAGTTTTCCTATTTCACGTAGTTGCTCATCTGTGTAGTCGTGCAACTTCATTTGAGCTGTGATAACTTCAAATTCTACTTGAACTTTTTCCCAATCTTCTGTGGTGTAGTTTTCGTGGTTAAGTTCCATGTCTTGGTAAAGTTCTTCTAGAGAACGCATACTTTTTTCTTCAGGAGTGGCGCATGCTACCATAAACGATGCCATAATCACTGCAACCAAAATTCCAAAAATCTTTTTCATATCAATCATATTTTCAATTACACTTTGCGAAGTTAGTGAATAATTGTGAGATTTTGGTGATATTCCCCTTAAATTTTGCAGTGTAGAGGGGGCGTGTAACAAAAGTGGTTGAGCGGTCCAAATTGCCACCATGCCATTGCGTTGATTATTGACAAAATATATAAGGAGTAAATAAATAGTCGCAATTCATATCATCATACCATTCAGTATCTTCATCTCCATCGAGCTGCAGAACACCAACGTGCATCCTTTTTTGACGAACAGCATAGTTGGATGGGATCTGGTATCCCAAGTAACCTATATAACGGGCTAAGATATCTACATCTTGCCCTTTGTAGTCTTCTTTTAATTGGGCATAGCGCAAAATACCCTGATCACCTAACTCTTTTAGATGATAATCAAAAGCCGCTAAGGTATATTCTTTTTCTGCTTCTATGGGTATATATTTTTGCTGCTTTTTATCCCAAATTTGTACATACCTTATTCTGAAACTAGGTGGAGGTGGAATGTTGCTCCTGGGAGATACCTTACCCATAAAAAGCCCTTGTTCATCATAATAAAAGGTATGCGGATCACAATTCTTGTGCAACATGTAGCGCAAGCCACTTACATGCATGAGTCCTCCACTTTCTTTTGGGAAAAATCGCGTAGAAAATTCCAGCACATCTATCAATTGGCAGCCTGTTAGGGTGGCAATGCATACCGTATTGTTAAAAGGGAATACGCGAAGTAAATCGTTGTACGTAATATCGCCTGCTGCTATATTATCCCTAATACCACCGGCATTGATCATGGCTATATCGGTACCTAACATAATGCGGAACGCATCGGTGCAGAAATTGGCCAAGTTGGTTTCTTTGCAGCGCACTATGCGGTTGCCCTTGGCATCGTTGGCTATTAAAGGAAAAGGCGTTCTGCCTACCCGCTCTTGCCCAAATACCAATGTATGATTTTTAAGCGTATCGACCAATGCTTTTACGGAATCGTCCACCATGGTTAGGGTATCTATGGGTAACAACTGCAACGACAAGGTATTATCGGGAGCAATGGTTAGCTGCCCAATGTTCCTAAAATTGCTACCTGTACTACTTAGGTGTACCATTTGGTTTTGATTATTGGCTATAATCGTATCGGCAATGATGTGATGCGCATGACCGTCTAACACCACATCTATACCATGCGTTTGCTCAATTAACGACACCGAAGTAGACATAGTTTTGTCTAACAACTCATCGCCCAAATGCGCCAATACCACTACAATATCAGCACCTTGGTTGTGAGCGGCATCCACGTATTTTTGCACTTGACTGTACAAACTATCAGCACAAAAATCGCCTTCAAAATCAACAGCTTCCACATTGTTTTCTGCATCGAATTGAAATATATAGTCAATATCCTCAAAAATTTTTGGCGATGAAGTAAGCGTTTCGGGTGTTATCACCCCAACGTATGCTACCTTGGTAGAGCCATACTCTACTATTTTATAAGGTTCAAAGACGGTCTGGTTGGTCTTTTTGTTGATTAAATTGCACGAAACCACGGTGGCTTTTAGCTGAGATGCCAATTCTTCCATCGTACGAAAACTGTAATCAAACTCATGATTACCAAATACCACTACATCGTATCCTACTTGGTTCATGATTTCTACAATCGAGCCACCTTCCGATAGCGTTCCTATCACATCCCCTTGCGCAAAATCGCCACACGACACCACACTTACATAAGGAGTTTGCTTTTTTATCTCGTTTTTTAAGCCTGCCATTTTGGCATAACCATCTACAGCACAATGCGCATCGTTATCGTACAAAATAACAATATTGTCTTTTCTTTTACAGGCAAATGCTACTATGAGCAAGCACGCAAGTACTATTTTTGTGAAAGTGGAAGTTTTCATATCGTACAAATTTAAGAAAATTATAGTATCTTTACGCTACTTTTGTAGAAATTTATATGGAACAAACAGTAAAAATAACAGAGCCCCAAAAGTGCGGTTTGATAAACCGCACTTTTTTTATGGTACGTGCTAAAGAAAAGGAAAGGTAGGTATTATTCTTGAGCAGCGTTAAAAGGGTTTACAAGCGGGTACAACGGTAGCGAATAGAAGTGGTTGAGCGGTCCATAACCTGTGGATAGTTTGATGTCTTTTGAGGCGATGATGATTTTGGAGATGTACTCTTTGGCAAGTGCTATGGCATTTGGGAGTTTTTCTCCGTGGGCAATGTAGGTGGCAATGGCAGACGATAGGGTGCAACCTGTGCCGTGTAGGTTGGTGGTTTCTACTTTTGCCGATGGGTAAATGTGGTACTGACTATCGGTGTATAGAATGTCTTGTAGGATGTCGCCATCTTGGTGACCACCTTTAATGAGTACGGCTGTATGGTATTTCTCTGACAAGGTTTTTGCGGCAAGTTTTGTTTCGTCTGCTGTGCAGATTTTACTGCCGTAAAGGTGTTCTGCCTCGTGCAGATTTGGGGTTATGAGCTGGCAAAGTGGGAACAAGGTAGTCTCTAGTGCTTGAATAGCATCTGGATTTAAAAGTGTGCTTCCGCTGGTGGAAATCATAACAGGGTCGCAAACCACAAAGTTTGGTGTGTGCTTTTGTAGACTGCGGGCTATTTGCTCGATGATTTCTGAAGAATAGACCATGCCGATTTTGACGCAGGCGACGGGCATACCGGTCATCACTGCCTCTATTTGGGAGTGCACCATGGTTGGGG
>JAXJWL010000204.1:0-52938 GCA_036308065.1 Paludibacteraceae bacterium | reverse complement strand
GGCAAGGCTCACAAAGATGTGTTTTACCATACTTTGCAGGTGCTAGATTCTTTGGCTACAAAATCTGACAAATTGTGGCTAAGATGGGCTGCGCTTCTTCACGACATAGGCAAACCTGCTACCAAAAAGTTCGACGAAAAGATTGGTTGGACTTTCTACAATCACAATTTTATTGGTGAGAAAATTGTGGGTAAAATGTTTAAGAGATTGAAACTGCCACTAAGTGAAGATTTGAAATATGTGCAAAAAATAGTGAACTTGCACATGCGCCCAATTGCGTTGGTGGAAGATGAAATTACAGATTCTGCTGTGCGCAGATTGCTATTTGAAGCGGGCGACGACATCGACGATTTAATGATGCTTTGCGAGGCAGACATTACCTCTAAAAACGAGGAAAAAGTAAAACGCTACACTCAAAACTTGCACATCGTACGTCAGAAATTGAAGGATATTGAAGAAAAAGACCATGTTCGTAACTTTCAGCCTCCTATAAGTGGCGAAGAGATAATGCAGATATTCGGATTGACCCCCTGCGCAAAAGTTGGCGAGATAAAAAATGCCATCAAGAATGCGATTCTCGACGGCGTGATTCCAAATGATTATGATGCGGCAAAAGAGTTTATGTACAGCGTAGCTAAAGAACTTAATATTTAACTTGATTAACCCTCGTAGAGGGTTTTTCTTTGTTGTAGGCAGGTGTCAGAGCAATGCGGTCACTGAGCTTGTCGAATCTTTGTGCAAGCCGAGCGCAGAAGCAAGTTCGCTTGATTATGCCGAGGCGCAGCCAAAGATATCAAAGTGCCAGCATTGTGGCGACGCCTGTAAATTATTCAAAGTTGAATGTAATTGTAAGCATCCTCGAAGTAAGCTTATCCACGGCACGAGTATATGGCTCGTATGCGGTACCTTCTATTTCTGGGTGGTTTTGATTTAGCTGGTCTAGCAAACCAAAACCAAATTTTATCTCTGGGCAAAACTTGAAGTATTGGTTGTAAATTTCAATACCGATACCAAATGCTGTTTGCACGTCGAAGGCATTAAGTAGAAGTGTTTGCTCTGGATTTAAGTTTAGGTTGAAGAAAGGTCCACCACCTGCTATAATATATGGGCGAACATTTCCGTAACGCTTAGCACTATACTTTAAATAAAAAGGTATTTCAATTGAAGTGTATTGAGTTACTACCTTGCTTACTTCCCCTACTACTTTTCCGTCTTTTGAAAATGAGGTATAGTTTAGATTTTTTTGACCCAAATTTAATGATGGTGTACATCTAAGGTTTAGATAGTTGCACAATCTAAGGTCTGCAATCATACCCACATTGAATGCTGGAGACATACCTGCAGATGTGGCATACCATTTGTTTCCTTTAGCATCTACATAACTGTCGTTTGGCAGAGCCGAGAAATCGCCAAATCCAAGTCCTAGGATAAATCCAAAATGCCAACGCTGTTGGTCAACGTGTGGCAGATGTTGGATTATATTTCTATCATAACTTGCGCTTGCAGAGAAGAAGATAGAAAGAAGTATTAATATGGATAATAATTTTTTCAAAATTCTTATTTGTTATTTAATGTGTAGGGACATGGTTGCTGAGCTTGTCGAAGTACAGCGTGCTGCGTCCGTTTTCATAACTCTCAGCCAATAACTATTATTGTGCTAGTTTAGAAATTATATCATTAATTAACACTTTTTCTTGGTTTCCTGTGGTCATGTCTTTAAGCATAATCACATTTTCTGCCATTTCGCTCTCACCTACTATAGCAACGAAAGGAATATTGCGGTCGTTGGCATATTGCATTTGTTTTTTGAACTTCACAGCGTCTGGATAAATCTCTGTAGAGATACCAGCAGAGCGAAGTTGAGCAAGTAGTGGAATGCAATATTCCATTTCCTTTTCGCCAAAGTTTAGGAAAATCACTTGAGTTTGGTTTACGGTAGTTTTTGGATATAAATCTAGTTGATTTAGCACGTCGTAGATGCGGTCTGCACCAAAAGAAATACCCACACCAGATAGTCCGTCTACGCCAAACACGCCTGTAAGGTTGTCGTATCTACCACCACCTGTGATGCTACCAATTTGCACGTCAAGTGCTTTCACCTCTATAATAGTGCCTGTGTAGTAGTTTAGACCACGAGCAAGTGTAAGGTCTAGTTCTAGTTCGGCAGTGAAGTGTAGGTTTGCGGTGTAACCAAATAGTGTTTCTAGTTCGGCAACGCCTTTAAGGCCAATTTCTGAGTTGGCAAGCACGTCTTTAAGTTGTGCAAGTTTCTCATTGTTGTTGCCAGAAAGCGCCAAAATAGGTTGAAGTTTGTTTACATTTTCTTCAGTTAAGCCTTTGGCAAGTAGTTCTTGGTTTACTTTTTCAAGACCAATTTTATCTAATTTGTCGATTGCAACAGTGATGTCAACGATTTTTTCAGGAGCACCTACTACTTCTGCAATACCAGCAAGCACTTTGCGGTTGTTTAGCTTGATGCACACTCTAATGCCAAAGCGTTTGAACACTTCGTTGGCAATTTGAAGAAGTTCAAGCTCGTTTAGCAGAGAATCGCTACCTACAATATCGGCATCGCATTGGTAAAACTCTCTATAACGACCTTTTTGAGGACGGTCGGCACGCCAAACTGGTTGAATTTGGTATCTGCGGAATGGGAACTTGATTTGTTCTCTATATTGTACCACAAAACGAGCAAAAGGCACTGTAAGGTCGTAACGAAGTCCTTTTTCAGAAAGACGAGACACTGCTTTATTGCTGTTTTTATTGGTGTAATCTTCTTCTGTTAGGCCAGAAAGAAAATCTCCAGAGTTTAGAATTTTAAATAGTAATTTATCTCCTTCTTCACCATATTTACCCATTAGTGTAGAAAGATTTTCCATTGCTGGAGTTTCTATTTGTTGAAAACCATAAAGTGCAAACACATCTTTGATGGTATTGAAGATATAATTACGTTTACGCATTTCTTCTGGAAGAAAATCGCGTGTTCCTTTTGGAATTGAAGGTTTTGCCATTATATTTAAAATAATTAGGAATGTGGAATTAGGAATTAGGAATTTTGCGAGTGGCTTGAGCATCGAGAGCAGAAGCAAAGCTTGCTTTGATTATGCCGAGCGTGAGCAAAATCACGGATGCGGTCCGTAACTTAACAACTAATACAATGCAAGATTCTTAAATCCTTAACTTATTAATTTTTATGAGGTGCAAATTTAGTATTTTTTTGTGTGTTATGAAAATCTTTAATACCTTTACGGAATATTTTTTGACAATTATTATGAATATACGCGAAATAGAATACAGCAGACACTTTTTGGTGCTAGCACACGGCGATTATTTTCCTAAAAATGCTTTCGCTGCAGGCAAAATTTTTGCACAAGGTTTTCAAAAAGGACTTACCCTACTCGTTTGGGAAAGTGAGATGAGCGAAGAGTTTAAGGCAGAGCTAGAAGAAGAGAAAAAATCTTTGGGTGACGTGCCTTTTATTTGCGAGAGCGTCGACGGTGGTTTTGAAGATGTGGTGGCAATGACAGAACGCACCGAAACACCTATGATTTTCATCGAATTTTCTAAAAAAAGAGGTTTCTACCGCCCAATGAACTTTTTCAAAGGCTTTCGAGAACTTAGAATACCTTTTATAATGCTGAAAGACACAATGCCATTGCCAAAGTTTGATAAAATTTTGGTGCCAGTGGCGTTCCTGCCAGAAGAAAAAGAAAAAGGCTCTTATTCGTCAAATATGGGTCGTTTCTTGGGCAGTGAAATACAAATTTTGCAAGCCAAAGACTACGGCACACGTGCCCAAAAGAATGTGAATGCCATCACAAAAGTCTACGACGGCTTTGAATTGAAATACTCCGTAGAAATGGGTAAAAAAGACAGTTTCAAAGTAGAAAAAGAAGCTGTAGAAATGGCTATGAACGGCGAATACGGCATGGTGCTTATCACAAACTCACGCGACTACGGCCTCGACGACATCATCTTCGGCCCAAAAGAAAAGCACCTATTCAACTCCACCACCACTCCCCTTATGTGCATCAACCCTCGCGGCGACTTGTACGTGCTTTGTTGGTAGAAGGGATTTGTTTTTTTACAAAGTATAATGTCTATCGTAACCACCATTACCGTAATGGCGGTTACGATAGTTTTTATTTAAACGAGTTTATCAATTCTGCACCTAGGTCTTTGATGCCTTGAATGATGAGTTCGGTGCGCTCCTGCGATGGTTTCTTAAAACCATTAATGTAGTTGCGTAGCAGTGTTGGATTGATATTTATTCTTTTTGCAAATTCTGCAATGTTTATTTCTTTATGCTTCAAGAAGAACTCTTGCAATTCATTGGGAGTGGCATCTGGATAAAGGAAACTCTCAAAACTAATATCCTCATTCAATTGCCTCCAATGTATTCCGCAAAAACCAAAGGTGTATCTTTGGCGCTCCTCGTCGCTAGCCTCTAGCAATCTAGGATACCACAACAGTGATTGACGATATTCTTTATTCTCCTCGTCTAAACCACAAATAAAATCACCTTCAAACCAAATCTTTGTTAGTTTCATTTTCCGAAAAAATTGTTCCAGTATTGTATGATAATATCAGAGTTTTCTTTAATTACTTTTTTGATTTTAGTTAAATCAGATGTTTTAATACCTTTTGTTTCGGTTAACTCAAATTGGTTTTTAATTAGAGTAAATTTAGCATAACCATTGTTACCCTCAACGTGAACGTGAATTGGTTCGTGTTCTCTACTAAAGAAAAAGAATGAAAATCCGTTGAATCTAAAAATTTCTGGCATAATTATAGAATTATGATGTTAAACAATATTGATGCAAATATAGGAATTAAAAACGATACCCACAAATAAAACGTATAAAAAAACAGAACCACCTGCGTAAAATTGCAAATAGTTCTGTTATTAATATGTATTATTATTGTCTTTTTAGATAGACATTTAAGCAAGTTTGTTTCTATGATAGATTTAATACACCAATGCGGGTTGCTGCCAGGTGCCATTAAAGTAGGCTTCTTGTGGCAAATACAAACGAAGAATAAAAGTCCAGCCAGGAAAAATGTCCAAATAATTATCGGCTGTTTTATCGTTTCCACCAAAGTGTATTAACACCTCGCCCAATGCGTTACTGGTAGCAAAAGAACTGTTGCAATTGTAATATTCACCTTGGGGATACCCATCTGAATCATAAACCGTAATAGACCCAAAGGCGTTATCTGCCACAGGCACATCCTTTAAAAGCAAGGTGCAAGGTTTATTTTGATTATTCGTGTAGCTTAAATACACAGCCTGATCTGGCGTAAAACCTCCCCAACCACAAGCAACACCACAATTGTGATTTTCTAAACTTACCTCGCCTTTTTTACCAAACATCTCTGATGTAGAAATGTTCTTTTCTACTGCAATGTCTTGGTACTTTTTACGCATAGCCAACACATCGTCCATATTCCAATTATTGGTTACGATGTATTGACCCCTGTCTGCTTGCGTCAAAGATATAGCATCTTGCAGTTGCGTTACTGCTTGCATATCTGCTTCATCGCGCATATTTACTTGTGTTCTAAAAATAGCCAATACATAGCGGCTACCCATATCTTTTTGTGTTATGGTATAAGTACCTGGCGCGGTAATCGCCATTGGATTATAATGTTCCTCGGTAACAAACCAAATGCTTTGGTACCTGCCATTGGTTTCGGGCATGGTAATGGTGGCATCGCAGGTTAAATCCAATACTGCAAAAGAATAGCGGGTATCAAAATTGATACGCACCACCGTTTTATCGTTTGGGTCGGCAGCCGTGCGCGCATGGTAAAGCACTCCCACCCCATTGGTGCCCGTAACTTTGGCAGCTCTATTTACATAATCTGCAAAAATAATTTGGCTCTCGGCCAACGCATAATTTTCGTCGGTAAGTTGCGTATATTGTCCAGGTTCATCGTTCTGGCACGCCATACACAACACTGTCATTACCAACAAAATAAATAAACGACACACTTTCATAGTAGTAATTTTTAAGTTTGGCGAATTCAACTGCAAATGCAATCAAATCCTAATGTATGATAATATCAGAGTTTTCACAAATATAGAAATTAGAAACGATACGCACAAATAAAACGTATAAAAAGACAAAACCACTTGCGTATTGCAAATGGTTCTGTTTTAATGTGTTTTACTGTTTTCTTCTCAGATAAACATTTATGAAAACTTGTTTTTCAGGATGAGTCTCTTTGTTTATGCCACTAATGCGAGTTTCAAAAATTTCATCATAGCCCATATCAAGGAACACACAAAGAGCTTCATTCTTTTTTTGTGGAATGTACCCCAGTTTACTGTTTTTGTAATACACCGCAATAGCCAGAGGATCAAATTTGTTATACTTGTCGCGAACCAATGTAAGTTCAGTACCTACCTTTAGTTCTTCCATCACTATACAACCTTCACCATAGGTGAATCCAGCAATGTTACAGTTCAATAAGAACTTCCTTAATTCTTGAATAGCTTCCATGACTTTATCTTTTTAATTGGTTTCTTGCCACAAAGATAAAACCAAGGGTGTATCAAAAAATGCTACAGGTTGGGAGAAAATTGAGTAAAAATATAAAATTTTCGCTATTTATGTACTAAAAATTAGATTCTATATAATTAAGTAACTCAGAATAATTACTATGTGATAAATTTATACATCCTTGAGGAGCACCCTTCATACCATTTTCTAATAGGTGTAATAAAGACATTTTATTTGAATTGGTTGCAGAAAGTAATTTTATTTTTACAAATCTGTTGTGCTCATTCAATTTTGTTGAATCTTCTTTATTCACATAAAACTCTGTATCAATCTCCATTTCGCTAGAATAAGGCAAATCCTGTTCCTCAACTAGACATTTGTATTTGATAGAACTCTCTGGACTTGTTAAGTATAGGTATATTATATCTCCTTTTTGGAAATTATAGAATTGACGCCAATAAACAAAACCGAATTTTTCAAAACAACCTGTTATATCAAAATATTTTGGATTTCCTGGTATTATCCATTTTTTTATTTCATCCCTAAATGGTGTTTTAGTGGTATTAGATTTAACTTTCTTGCACTCCCCTTCTTTGTTAATACCAAATAAAGACAATTTATATGTTTCCTCTATTACAGCATCATCAATAACAGCAGCTACTTGCTTAAATATTTCAAGCGCTTTCTCTGGTTTTACATTAAAAAACTCACGATTGTCACGAATGCGCAAATTTGTAAAAGTAGAAATAAATTGGTGTATCAGTTTTTCTGCTTCCTTATATTTGGCAGTACGCATTGTAGCGTAAATTTCAAATGGCAATGGTACGGCAGTATTGTCTAGTTGCTTAACACGTTGTTCAACAGAAACCGCACTCATTCCTATCTTCACCCAATCCTCTTTAAATGACGGATTAGTAAGTATGTATACGTAGCCTTGTGTATTCATTGTTTTTATGTAGAAGTTAAGTTTGTACAGCTATCTTTTCTAAATCTCTCCATTAGAAATATCAAAGAAACGTTCAAAAAAGTCTTTTAGTTTTTCTATAACTGTTTTCTTTTTGGTTTCTCTGTTTTTATTTTTATCAAAGATGGACATTGGTGGCAGGATTTTTGCAATACTGGTGCCAGATTCTTGAATATTTCCATCCTTGAAGGATTGATTAACAAACTGATAGGTTTCTTCTGCTTTTAAATTTTCTGTTGCAATAATTTCGTCTAACTGTTTGCGTTGTTGGTCCTTTACATACTGCTGCCAACTTTCGTTTACGCTCTTATCAGGTGTTAATTGTTCTATAAAGTTTTCTATTAACTCTTTCTTGTTTCTTAATTCAGGACTTGAACCTATCGTTTTTTGGATGGTAATACGAATTTCTTTATCGTTAGTATTCTTATCGTGTAATTGTTCTATTAAATACAGAATGTAATCAATATTAATTTCTACCTGCTTAATGAGTTCCATTTCAAAAATGATATCATCATTAACAATGGTAGCATCTTCTTTTTCTTTTCTGTATTTATCGTACAAATCCAAATATATACTGTGATAATCTTGCACTTCTCTTTCTGCTAATATCTCATTGCCTACAAATTGGTCAAAAGTGGATAAGATATTGGTTGCTCTTAATATAGCACCATACAATTTTATAAATGTCTTTTCTGCTTCTTCGCCTATAATGTGTGTACCCAAAGGATAATCTTCTAGTAAGGTTTCTACTAATTCTTTATACCCAACTTTGTATTTCCCTTTCTCGTCTTTATAACCGTTGTAATACTCTTCGTATGTTTTAAGAAGAACCAAGCCTCCTGCCTTTTTATCACCAAACAGCGCAATGCTTTCGTTGGTTGCTTGCTCTAAATTTCTAAAACAAACAATATTACCAAATGTTTTAATAGAATTAAGGATACGATTTGTTCGGGAGTATGCTTGCAATAATCCGTGCATACGTAGGTTTTTATCCACCCATAGTGTATTTAACGTGGTTGCATCAAATCCTGTTAAGAACATATTTACTACTATCAGCAAATCTATTTCTCTGTTTTTCATTCTTAGAGAAACATCCTTATAATAGTTTTGAAATTTTTCGGAACTGGTATCGTAATTGGTAGCAAAAGTTTGGTTATAATCGCTGATAGCACTTTCTAAAAACTCACGAGAACTTTTATCTAAAGATTCTGCACTATCTGGATTCTCATCTTCTATAATACCTGTGGCATCTTCTTCTGCTTCGTTAGCACCATAACTAAAAATGGTGGCTATTTTTAATCGTTTATCAGGTGCAAGCAGTTCCATTTGTTTCTTAAACTCTAAATAATAGAGTTTAGCCGCTTCTATAGAAGATACAGCGAATATTGAATTAAATCCAGAAAGACGTGTTTTCTGTTTTTCTTCTGCTACGTTATTTTTGGTAGCAACTACTGCCGAAATATTAGTTAATTTATTGAATACATAATATTTGCCGCTTCTTTTAGTTTTCTGATTAAAATGATCTAAAATATATGCAGTTACCCTATTGATGCGTTCTGGAGATAGTAATGCTCGCTCACGGTCTATGTTTCTTACTGCCTCATCTTTTATATTTTCTTGCTCTTTCATGGTACTGATATAATCTACCCTAAAAGGCAAAACATTCCCATCAGCAATGGCATCAACTATGGTATAAATGTGTAATTTATCTCCAAAGGCTTGCTCGGTGGTTTTTAGATTAAATTTACTAGCATTCCCTGCATTTACAGTAAAAATAGGTGTGCCAGTAAAACCAAAAAGATGGTATTTCTTGAAGTTCTTAGTAATAGAAGTGTGCATCTCGCCAAATTGACTACGATGACACTCGTCAAATATCAGTACGATGTGTTTTTTATAGACATCGTGTGCTTTGTGCTTACTAATAAAAATAGAGAGTTTTTGTATGGTGGTGATGATAATTTTGGCATTGGGGTCTTCTAATTGTTTTTTTAGTACCGATGTACTGGTATTGCTATTAGCTGCCCCTTTTTCAAAACGGTCATACTCTTTCATGGTTTGGTAGTCAAGGTCCTTTCTATCTACTACAAATATCACCTTATCTACCCCATCCATTTTACTGGCCAAACGGGCGGTTTTAAAAGAAGTAAGCGTTTTTCCGCTACCAGTAGTATGCCAAATAAATCCGCCAGCATCTACTGTTCCATATTGTTTATAATTTGTACTACTATAAATTCTTCCTAAAATACTTTCTGTAGCTGCTATCTGATAAGGACGCATTACTAAAAGCAATTTTTCCGAAGTAAATACACAATACTTAGTGAGGATATTAAGTAGCGTATGTTTGGCAAAAAAGGTAGCCGTAAAGTCATCTAAATCGGGAATAATTTGATTATCTCTTCTTGCCCAGAAACTGGTAAATTCAAAACTATGGCTGGTTTGGTTTTTACTTTTTTGTTTGGACGCTTTTGTAACTTCTGCTATATGTGACGTACGAGTGGTATTACTATAATATTTGGTATGAGTACCATTACTAATTACAAATATTTGCACGTATTCAAAAAGTCCACTACCCGCCCAGAAACTATCGCGATTGTACCTGCGTATTTGATTAAATGCCTCTTTAATGTGCACACCCCTACGTTTTAACTCTACGTGCACTAATGGCAAACCATTTACCAATATTGTAACATCGTAACGATTTTCAAAAGCACCGCCCTTTGGCACGTATTGATTAATTACCTGTAGGCTATTGTTGTGAATATGTTCTTTATCTAATAGGTAAATATTTTTTACACTTCCATCTTCGCGCTGTAATAGCTGAATATAGTCTTCTTGTATAATGTTTGTTTTATCTACAATACCATAATTGGTATTGGCAATTTTAATCTTAAAGAAGTGTTCCCATTCTTTATCGGTAAACTGATAATTATTGAGTTTTTCCAACTGATGGCGCAGATTGGCAATTAAATCTTGCTCTGATGTAATGGGCAAATACTCATAAGCCTGAGTTTGTAGCTGTTTTATAAACTCACGCTCCATGTCTGCCTCACTTTGGTATTGCTTGGCTTTGCCGTATTTAATCTCGTAATCAGAAACCACTGTACTTTGTGGATTCTCTGCTACCATCTTATATTCGTTCATACGCTTTTAGGCTACCTGTTTAAAGGTTAATAGTTTGTTTCTGTAATATTCATATTGCTCTTGTACTGCAGCAATTTCTGCAGGCAGACCTTGCGAAAGATCGTTTACCAAGGTTTCAAATTTATCTAGAATAGCTACGATGCGTTCTTGTAATTCAAGGGGTGGTATGGGGATTTCAATTTTAGCAAATAATTTTTTTGATACATTGAAACGAGTAACACCATTAGCTGTTTTCTTTATTTGTTCTCTAAGTAGTTTACTCCTTAATAAGTGTTTAAGAAATTCTGGATTAAATATGGTTTTATCATTAAACCTTAATCCGAAACAAAAACTATTTAGATATATAGGTTCTTCTATTTTTTTTGTTAAAACAGATGACATTCCACACTCATCGGGTGTTTCTGAAGAACCTGTAAATATAGCATCACCATATTCTATTTTATTCTGATTTTCATTTATGGATATTTTGACTTTATCCTTAATATCAGTTCTTATTGCAAGGTTATTAAAGACGTTCATATAAGTTACATATTTCGCATTACCATTATCGAAGTCTGTTTTTGACTTACCTGTAAGACCGCCATAAAACTTGCCAATCTCGCCCAAAGTCTTCCATTGAATTTCGTAACTATGCCCCCCCCAAGTAGTTACACTTTTCTTTTGCTGCTCATCGGCCGCGCCGTAGGCGTGGTTGAAGTTCAGCAAAAGATTGCGATAATATTCGTATTGCTCTTTTCTGGCTTGCAGCTCCGCTTGCAGCTCCGCTGTATAGACCGCGAAGCGGTCCAAAATTTTTACAATTTCTTCTTGCACAGGAAGAGGAGGAATGGGGATCTCAAAATTATCAATACTTGAAATATGAACATGCGGAACACCTCCACCTTTCTTGGTAGAATAAATTTTATCTTGTAAATTATTTAAACAATAGTAAAGATATTTTGTTGACACCGAACTTACACCTTTAATAGAAAATGCATCACATACAAATATAGGCTCGTTCCAGTATTGGACATATCCTGCACCTGCACCGCTTCCGGCAATTGTAATAGTCTCACCCTCTCTATTATATTTATCACAATAAAATGCAGGTTCTTTCCCTCCAGAGATAACAGGATAAATACCATCTACTGCATTTTTCTTTGTTAAAGAAGTTCCTCGTTGCATAATAGAGACTTCTTCATCCCCCAACTTCTTATACTCCACCCCATTAGGGCAAAGTTCTTGTATTAAATCTTGTAGTTTGCTCATAATTTATCTTCCTCCTTTTCTTGTTGTTGAAGCATAAAGATTTCTTTTTGACGTTCTATTTCTCTACGTAATTCTTCTTCAGTAGGAAGAAGAGGCAAATATTTTGCCGCAAATAGTTGTTTGTTCTTATTTAAAACAGAATATCGTGCAATTGTTTTGTCTGTTTCTGTGCAAAGTAAGATACCTATTGTTGGATTATCAGATTCGCTTTTCTTTAAATCATCATACATTTGTACGTACATATCCAACTGTCCTATATCTTGATGCGTAATTTCATGTGTTTTTAATTCTACTATGACAAAGCATTTTAAGATGTAGTTATAGAAAACTAAATCAATATAGAAATCTGATGTTTCTGTACGTATAAGTTGTTGTCTAGCAACAAAAGAAAAACCTTTCCCAAGTTCCAATAAGAAATGTTGCATTTGATCTATAATGGTTTGCTCTAATTTAGATTCAGTATAACTCAAATTTGATGGCAAACCTAAAAATTCAAGCACTGCCGGATTTTTAATAAATTCAAATTTCTCCTTTAGGAATTCAGCAGTTTTTTCTTGCATTTCTTGTTTTACAGGTCCTTTTAATTGAGAACTTAGCAAGCGTTCGTAATATAGTGTGTTTATATTTCGATTAAGTGTTTTATAGGGCCACATTTGTTCAGTAGCTTCTTTTATATACCATTCTCTGGCATTTGAATCAGTAATGCGCATTAAACGTTCGTAATGTGACCAACTTAGACACTTTCTAGATTCTGCCGATAGGGTCGGCAGAATCTCTTTGTTAAATTCTGCCGATAGGGTCGGCAGAATTGGTGACTCTCTAAATAGTATGTAAAATTGTCTGAATTTCCACAAACTTCTTGGCGAAAAACCTTTCCCAAATTCTTTTGTTAATTCTTCAGAAGCGTGTTCTATTATTTTCTTGCCATATTCAGCTCTGATATTACCATTTTGTTCTTGTTCTACCAGTCGTCTGCCTATATGCCAATTTTGTTTTACTTGTGCATAATTTACAGCAGAATATGCCAATTGTCTTGCAGCCCTTACTATCCCTTTTAAGTCTGCTATTAGCGTTTCGTCGTTGAGTTGTATTGTTTTGTTACTCATACTTCCTCCTCTAGTTCTGCTATAATTTTATCAATCTCTGCTCTCAACTCATTTTCGTGAGCCACTATATTGCGAATGCGCTGGTTTAGTTCCTGAATATTGGTTTCTTGGCGTGTTTCTTTGCCTCAACATAACTACTAACAGAAAGATTATAGTCATTTTCAGCAATGGTAGCATTATCTACGTATGCAGAGAAATGTTTTACTTCTTTTCGGTCTATATATTCTTGCAGGATAGTAGAAATATTATCGGGCGATAGTTTGTTTTTATTGCCTTCGTGAATAAACTCTTGACTGGCATCTATAAACAAGGTTTTATTTTCTTTCTTACTTTTCTTTAGCACTATGATACAAGTGGCTATTGACACACCAAAGAAAAGGTTTTGTGGCAATTGAATAACTGTATCAACGTAGTTATTGTCAATTAGGTATTTACGAATTTTTTGTTCCGCCCCACTACGATACAAAACACCAGGAAACTCTACTATAGCTGCAGTTCCGTCTGTAGAAAGCCATGAAAGCATGTGCATAGTAAAAGCCAAATCGGCTTTAGTTTTAGGTGCAAGCACACCAGCAGGAGCAAAACGAGGGTCATTTATTAAAATAGGATTAGAATCACCTTCCCATTTGGTTGAGTATGGTGGATTTGAAACAATGGCATCAAAAGGCTCATCGTCCCTGTGATATGGCTCTTTTAATGTATCGCCACAATGAATATCAAATTTTTCGTAATTTATATCGTGCAAGAACATATTGATACGACATAAATTGTAGGTGGTAATGTTTATTTCTTGACCAAAGAAACCTGTTCGTACATTATCTTTTCCCAATACTTTAGCGAATTGTAGCAGTAAAGAACCCGAACCACAAGCAGGGTCGTATACTTTATTTATTTCATTGCGACCTACCACTGTAATGCGTGCCAATAATTCGCTCACCTCTTGTGGGGTAAAGAATTCTCCTCCAGATTTACCAGCATTGCCTGCATACATGGTCATTAAATATTCGTAAGCATCACCAAAAATATCAATCTGATTTTCAGAAAAATCACCTTTTAAATCAAGATTACCAATTGTATTTAAGATTTTACACAGGGTTTCATTGCGTTTGGTAACTGTGTTGCCTAGTTTATTGCTATTTACATCTATATCATCAAAGAGACCCTTTAAATCGTCTTCGCTATCTGTACCTTTTGCTGATGATTCTATATTCTTAAAAACCTTATCGATGGTTTCATTTAAATTTTCATCTTTTTTTGCCTTTGCCCTTACGTTGCAAAATAATTCTGACGGCAAAATAAAGAATCCTTTTTCTTGCACTATCATTGCTCGTGCATTTTCTGCCTCTTGGTCTGAAAATGTTTCGTAATTAAAATCTTTAAAACCAGCCTCGCACTGTAATTGATTGATATAATTGGTAATATTTTCTGATATAAAACGATAAAATAGAAAACCAAGCACGTATTGCTTAAAGTCCCAACCATCTACGCTATTTCGTAAATCTTCTGCTGTTGCCCAAATTGTTTTAAAAAGTTCTTGTTTTTGCTGTGTACTTGTTGCCATATAATGATATTTTTATTTACTTTTTTACAAACTACAAATATACCCATTCCAAACCATATTTCAAAGGTTTGCGGGTGGGTATTTATTAACATCTCGGTGCAAAAATACCACAAGGGTGTGTCATTTTTTGCTACAGGGTGAAGGAAATTGGAGGGAAAATTGGGTTTAAGCAAAAAAAAGACACCGCAGTGGGTGTCTTTGGAGGGAAGATTATGACGGACACTGCAGTGTCCCATACGAGTTTGGTTTTCGATCTACTTTATTTGATAGGCATTTCTTGAATTACCTGTCCTTGTAGAAGTTTGCCATTTTCTGTTTTGTTCCTTTTAACTCCGTCACTACCCCATGTTCCCCATTGTTTAAAGAAAAAAGCTGCATTTTGTTTATTGACTTGTTCTTTGATGTTTAAGACCCATTCTTGTTTCATAGGTCTTGCTTTAGGTCCACTTTCACCTCCTACAATTACCCAATCAATACCGTTTAAGTCTAATTCTCCTAAATCTTCTAATAATGGTTCACATGAAAGAAATTTGATAGATGCATTTAAATTTCTAAGTTTATCTATCCTATTTTTAGTAGACACACATTCTACTGTTACACCAAGCCATATATTGTTTGGTATGGTTTTATTAGCAAAATACTCAGTCATACGATTTGCTCGTTTGGTCAAGATTTGATACCTATGTTGTGGTGTTTGAGTGATGATATCAATTATCTTGTCAACAAAATCAAAAGGAACATCTTCGTGAAAAATATCACTCATTGAACATACAAAGATGTTGTGTGAACCTTTCCATTTTAATGGTTGAGATAATTCATCTTCGTGCAATGTAAGTTCAAATCCATTTTTATATTTCTCTAAATTCATTGCTTTAAGACGTCTCGTCATTACCTCTGCATAGCAATGTGCACATCCTGCTGATTTTTTTGTACAACCAGTTATAGGATTCCATGTTTTATCAGTCCATTCTATCTTAGTAGATTTCATATTCCTTGTTTCTTATAGATAATATCTTTGGCTATTTTTAGAGCGGTTTCATTATTCGATGCACATGCAAAATGAAAGATTGGTGTATTTCTAGAATTATATAAGACTAGAGGTTTGTCTGTAACATAATCATATATTTCTTTTAATTGTTGAATATATAACTCAGTTATTTTTTCTATAGGTTTCCTTACTTTTTCTATAATTTCCACTTCTCCAAATAAGGTATTTTCCTGTCTTTTTGAATAGAAATAGTTTCTAAGGAAATTTTCATCCTTCCCCAAAAAAGAAGTTAATTTATCAATATGTGTTAATTCTCCTTTCCTGTCCAATAAACGATTTACAATAACACCAGTAGGTATTAAAATCCATAGATCGGTACGCGTACCCTTTAATAATTCTATTGATTTCCAATTTACTTGCATTCCAAAAGGATCCAATAATACTAATGAAGCATAACTAGAATCTTTGTGTAATGCATCTGCAAGTTTATCTATTTGTTCGTTTGCATCTGAATTTCTATAAACAAGATTCTTATTTTTTGTGAATGGACTAAGCAGTTCTTTTAAACTCTGACTAGATTTTTCATCTTTATCTACAAAATAATAATAATCAAAACCTCGTTGCTTAATGCTTAAAACACGTTCTGCTGCACTTTTATATACATCTAATTCTTCTTGCTTAATGTATGTTTTATCAAATAATTCAATCAAAAGTTCTGATTCTTCTTTTTTTATTTCACCTCTACTACCACTGCCAGCAAATCCATCAAAATATATTAATTTCCAATGATTTTTATCGCGGTGTTTATTCATTATTGTAAGATATGCATTAACATATTTCTCAAATGCATCTAATTTTTCTTGAGTCCACGATCCGCCCCAAGAAGATATTGGTTCACAAACAAGATTAGCAGGTAAATCGCTTTGAGGATAGTTGTAGTTCATTGTAATTATTAGTTTAATTCGTTATTAAAATAGTTTTATATATCTGTTACAAAGTTACATTTTTTCCTTTATTATACAAAATAGTTTGATATTATTCTCGATGCAAAAATAACACAAGGGTGTGTCATTTTTTGCTACAGGGTGAAGGAATTTGGGGATTGTGGGAGATTTTTAGAGATTTAAGCAAAAAAAAGACACCGCAGTGGGTGTCTTGGGAGGGATAGATTGTGACGGACACTGCACGCAGTACTTCGACAAGCTCAGCAACCATGTCCCTACTCTGATGTTTACTTATTACTTGTTCTTTAGTTGTTCTTTTAATGCGATACCTTTTGCTGTGAGGCGGTATTTTTGATTTTTACTATTAGGTTTATCTGGTATAGTTAGTCCTAAAATATCTTCTTCTAAAAGAGGATGCATATATTTTTTTCTGAAGTATGTCCTATCTGCAAAATTCATAAAAGATAAAATTTCAGAAAAATTACGTGGTTCAGAACAAAATTCTATCAGTTTATCTACATCTTCAATGTCAGTTATCAACTGGGTGACAACTGGGTGACAACTGGGTGACTATTCACCGGCAAAGTTAATCTAATAAAGTTGGTTGTCGTTATAGGAATTCTGCTGACCATTTCGGCAGAATTATTAAAATAAAAGTGTTTGTAGGTAAAATAAAATTTATTTTTATAACTTTGTTGTGATGAATTAAATATAATATTATCATAAGTTTTAGTGAATATATGATGGGAAAAGTTGATTATATGACAAAAGGACTTAATGAGTTTTATGAACTGCGCAATATTGCTGCAGAAAATCAGTCTATAGATTATTCATTAAATGAAATTAATGATGAAATAAAACAATACAGAAAAGAAAGGAAGAAGTAGAGATTTCACCATTATATTTTTTCATGAGCAGTATCTTGAGCACTATCATGAGCACTATCATGAGCGTTGCGTAAATTCTGAGACTTCGACAGGCTCAGTCACCGAATTTACTTGACACCTGCCTACGAATTAGCGAAACAAGATTCTTCTAATAAAAATTTCCTTTTGCTGTATGAATCCTCAACATTTTGTAGTAATTTTGCAATTGAAAGTTGGTCTGTTTCTGTTCAGTCGGCAACTTTTATACCGGGAATAGAGCTATTTGATACGTCAAGTAGCTCTATTTTTTTATATTCAAATCTTATAAAATATCTTTCAATGAAAGCTTGGTTGCTCCTTGTAGTTGGGGTTGGAGGGTTGAATGGTCGATGTAGTGGATGCGCAGGGCTGATGAGCATGGGTATTGGCCAAAGAAAGGGTTTAAAGTGAAGTAGAGCTCTACTTGGCTTACTGTAGGGCTTGTGCTAACGGCGTTGTAGTAGTGACGTACTTTTTCTTTGATGCGAGGAAGCACTTTTATGCCTGTTTTACCGTCTTTCATTGTTACAACGGCAACTACACGGTAGCGTGGCTTGGCGTCGGTTATTTGTTCGTTTGTTTTTACAGCGCCTTTGTGTCTTATGCTAATTTTTCTGCCGAAGGTTTTGTTTATTTGATTCATTAAATTCTTAAACAGAGGTCCGTGCGCACTTTTGTCTGTTAGGTTTTTGAAATGTATGTAATAATGAATCATTTCGTGAATTATCACGTCTTCTAGTTCGTTTTCTGGCAGGTCAAACTTGGTGCTAAAGCGCAGTTTTAGGTCGAAATATTCTTTTTTACCCCAAAAGTTTCTACGTACCTTACACGAAAACGCTCCCACCACCCTTGTTGCTCTGCTTAGCACAATAGGAATCCTTGGAAGTTCGCCGCCAAATATCAACTTGTTAAACTCGTCAAACTTCGCTTCTATGTATGGTATGGTAGCAATCATGTTTTGATTTAAAAACTTACTTGATTAATTCTACCTTCAAATACATTCTCGAAGAGTGATATTTCGCGTTTGGAAATTCCTATCTTATTTGCAATGATGCGCCAATCCTTTATTGCTTCTACAACTTCGTTAATTATATTTTTTGCTACTTGGGCTGTAAGCATATATTCATCACATGAATTTACAAGCACAGAAAGGTCTGACACATTTGTTTTACTATTTATCAGCAGACTTTGATGTGAATTTAATGTTGGATTCATATCGTATGCAGGTGAAAGAGTCCAACCTTTTGCTGTCAATAAAAATCCATGATTTCTAAAGTGGTCGTCTGTATTGCCAATGCAAATATTAAATGTAACTCTGCGAAAAAGTTCACATAAATTTGCATCAACATCTGTACAACTACTTAAAATAAAATCTACAATATCTAAATATCCATGTCCTGTAGTAGCATTGTCTCCATCGTTTAAACCCAACAATGTCATAGCAGATGCAAAGTGAATTCGTTTGCTTTCTGCTGTTCTATCAAAACGTTTAGAAAGAAGTGTATGATGTTTTTCATTTACAGCAAGCACTTTGGTGTCTGCAGTATTTATACCTGCATTTTTAGCCAATAGATGACAAAAATGTTCCCAAAGTCCAGCATCGTAGTCATCTTTCAATGAAGGAAATTTTGCTACGTAAACATTCTTGTCTGTGTCAACAACATTTGCTTTAGGTCTAGCTCCACCAAGTGAAGAACCAGGTTGAACCAATTGTGTAATCCATTTCTTTTCAGGGAGATTATTGGCATTCTCACTTTTTTCAATTTCTCTACTAGCAGCAATAAGTTCTCGTAAATCTGTTAAAGGTGGTATTCGTAAACTATTTGTTGTATTTATAAATTCTCCATCTTGTGTTTCTTTAAAACGAAAAGCTCCCATGCGAGAAAAATCATCGATACCTACCAAGAAATCAAATGAAGACAATCTTTTAATTGGTCTGTTATCTTCTTGGGCTAATATTTGTTCGCGTCTAAGAAGCAAAGTTCTACCCCATCTATCAGGCAATGCATCTGCAAAACAACCGAAAATATCTTTGTTTGGTTGTGTATATTGTATGCCAGGATAGTTATTTAAATCGTTGCTAAGTTGTATTGAATTATATTTTTTTATCCAACTATCTGCAAATTTAAAGCTATAACTATCTGAGCCACGAAGTGATTCGTAACCTAACTCTCCAATTAGTTCAATATCATTGAACCAATCAAAATCTGCATATACATACAACTTTTTCATAACTTATTATTCTTTTTTTGAAGCCCTTTCTCGTTGGGGTAAATTCATATCTTGTAAGGCGCGGCCGAGGGTGTCGTCTTTGGCAAGGAAGAGGATGTCGTCGTCGAGTTGAAGGGCATAAAGTACTCTTAAATAGATGCCTATGGCAACGGTTGGCACACCTTTTTCTATGCGTGATACGGTGAGTGGAGAACAGGTTGCTCTGTCTGCTACTTGTGCCACACTAAGGTCACGACGTAGTCTTGCAAGCCTAATTTGCTCACCTACCAACTTCATTTTTTGCTCTAATTTTCTGGGTAATTTGGTCCCCATTGTACTTTTACTCATAACCGTAACATATCATATAATATGCAAATATAGTACTTTTTCTTTATTATATGATATATTGAGAGGAAATTTTATAAATTACCACTCAATCGGGGTTTTGCCTTTGGAGGTAAGGTAGGTGTTGGTTTGGGAGAAGTGTTTGCAACCAAAGAAGCCACGATATGATGATAGTGGTGAAGGGTGTGGCGCTGTGAGGATGCAGTGTTTTGAGGCGTTGATAAGTGATTTTTTCTTGATAGCGTATGAGCCCCAAAGTATGAAAACCACGTTTTCGGCCTTTTCTGAAATGGTCTTAATCACAGCATCTGTAAACTCTTCCCAGCCTTTGCCTTGATGCGAACCTGCTTGTGAAGCACGTACAGTAAGAGTGGCATTTAGGAGCAACACCCCCTGTTCTGCCCAGCGAGTAAGGTTGCCAGTTTTTGGCTCAGGAATGCCTAAGTCTGAAGTGATTTCTTTGAAAATGTTTTGAAGTGACGGTGGAAATTGAATGCCGTCGTTTACAGAAAAACACAGACCATGTGCTTGACCTGGTCCGTGATAAGGGTCTTGTCCTAAAATAACTACTTTTACGTTGTTAAACGGGCAAGTATTGAATGCATTGAAAATTTGCCCAGCAGGCGGAAAAATTGTGTTAGAGGCATACTCCTGCTTCACAAACCCTACTAAATTTTCAAAATAAGGTTTGTCAAACTCGGTTTGTAATACCTCTTGCCACGATTTTTCTATTTTTACTTGCATTTTAATGTTTGATAAGTCATTAATTGATAAGCCAAACGTGCTGCCAAATAATCAGACGCTTTGTCTACTGGATTTGGACAAAGTTCTACAATGTCAAGACCTACTACGTTGCGCTCTGCAAACACTTTACGTAAGAAGTGAAGCACTTGATAATATGTTAGACCGCCTGGTTCTGGAGTGCCTGTAGAAGGCAAAACAGATGGGTCAAACACGTCTAGGTCTATGGTTACATACACGTTTTCTGTAAGTGTGTCAACTGCTTTTTGTTGCCAATTGTTGTTGTCGAAAATCTCGTGTGCGTAGAACATACGGTCTTCGTAAAAGAAAGGAAGTTCTTCTACACATTGGCTACGAATGCCCACTTGAGTGATTTTTGCCACTTCTGCAGCGCGGTTCATTACGCAAGCGTGGTTGAGCGGAGAATCCTCATACTCAGGACGTAAGTCTGAGTGAGCATCTAGTTGAAGCACAGTAAGATTGCCGTATTTTTTTGCCATTGCACGAATTGCACCAATGCTAACTGTGTGGTTACCACCAATTGTTACAGGGAATTTTTCGTCTGTAAGTAGCTGGCTTACAGAATTTTCTACAGCCTCGCAAAGAAGCTCTGGTGTGCGGTCTTCTGTAATAGGCTCAAGTGTTGCAATGCCGTGTTTGTAGGCTTCTGTTTTGGTTTCTACGTCGTAGTTTTCTAGTGTAAATGATGCGTCTAGAAAGGCTTCTGGGCCTTTGTCTGCACCTTTTACCCATGTGCTAGTGGCATCGTATGGCACTGGCAGAATTGCAAACATTGCGTTTGCGTATTCTCTATATTTTTCTTCAAAATCTCCGAAAAGCATTGTTGTTTTGTGTTTAGGCGGGCATTTCGACAAGCTCAATGACCGCAAGTTTATATAATCGACCGACTAGTATCCCAAGACTTTTAACATTGACTTATACGACTGCTCTTTGGCAAAGAGTTTGGTGTAGTACTCGCCGTCTTCGTCTAGGCCGATAACAACGTGTTTAGGCGAAGGGATAAGGCAGTGTTGAATTCCACCAAAACCACTCAAAGACTCTTGATATGCACCTGTGTGGAACAAACCGATGTATTGAGGTTGCTCAGCGTTAGGATCTATTTTTGGCAAGAAAATAGCATTGTTGTGTCCTGCACTATAGAAGTCTTCGCTGTCGCAAGTTAGACCACCAAGGTGAACACGTTGATATTCTTTGTCCCAGTTGTTGATAGCCAAAAGGATATAACGTTGGTTGATAGCCCAAGTGTCTGGCAATGTGGTAATGAAAGAACTGTCAATCATATTCCAAAGCTCGCGGTCGTTTTGTTGTTTTTGGTTCACGATGCTATAAAGAATCGCACCGCTCTCGCCCACTGTAAACGAACCAAACTCTGTGAAAATATTAGGTTCTGGCACACCGTTTTGTTGGCAAATATTTTTAATTTGAGCCACAATTTCCTCTGCCATATACTCGTAATCGTAGTCGTGGTCTAGATGAGTAGCAATTGGGAAACCACCACCAATATCCAAACTATCTAGTTGTGGACAAATCTTTTTAAGCTCGCAGTAAAGTTCTACTGCTTTATTAAGTTCACTCCAATAATAAGCGGTATCTTTAATACCTGTATTTATAAAGAAGTGAAGCATTTTAAGTTCTATTTTTGGATTGTCTTTAATCTTCTCATAATAATAAGGAAGAATATCGTTGTGACGAATACCCAAACGTGATGTGTAAAAATCAAACTTAGGTTCTTCTTCAGATGCAATACGAATACCAACTTTAAATTTGTTTTCTGCACCATTAAGTAACAAATCTAGTTCAAATTTATTGTCAAGAACAGCAACTAGATTTTCAAATCCATTGTTGATTAAACTTTGAATATTTTCTACATATTGTGGACGTTTAAATCCGTTACATATAATATATGTGTCTTTTTTAAGATTGCCAGATTCGTACAAATTCTCAATTAAATTAATATCAAAAGCAGATGAAGTTTCTACATTAACCCCATTTTTCAACACTTCTTCCATTATAAATGAGAAATGCGAGCTCTTTGTACAATAACAATAATGGTAATCTGCATTGTAATCTACCTTTGCCATAGCCACATTGAACATACGACGTGCCTTTTGGATTTGCTGTGTGATACGTGGTAGGTAGGTAATTTTAAGTGGAGTACCGTATTGTTCAATTATATCCATCAAAGGTATTTCATTGAAATACAGTTCGTTGTCTTCTACTCTAAATTCTGAAGTAGGAAAATCTGCAGTTTGCTCAATTAAATCAATGTACTTGTTTTTCATTTTCTGTAGAATTTAACTTAGTTACTTTGTTTAATTTTTACCAATGTAAATCACTTGGATTTTCAAAATATCGTCACAAAAATAATAATTAAATTGCAAATTATAGTATAAACAAGCGTAAAATTAGGTATAAACACAAAAATAACCGTCTAATGTTAAATTTTTAGGTCGGTTATATTGGATTTTTATTGATAATGTAAGAGAGATAAATTTATTGCTTGCGATTTTAAATTAGGGACACTATTTAATTACGGACATTGCACGCAATACTTCGACAAGCTCAGCAACCATGTCCCTACTCTTAATTGCCGAATAATTCTACAAGTTTTTCTGCGCAGCGTTCGCCGTCGATGGCAGCAGAGACGATGCCACCTGCGTAGCCGGCACCTTCGCCGCAAGGGAAAAGACCTTCTATGGTGATATGTTGCAGCGTTTCTGGATTTCTGATTATTCTAATTGGTGATGAAGTGCGAGTTTCTACTCCTATTAACATGGCTTCGTTTGTAAGGAATCCTTTGGCAGATTTGCCAAATTGCATAAAGCCTGTGCGAAGTCTTTTAGATACTTCGGTTGGAAGTAGAAAATGCAGTGGAGATGAAATTACTCCTGGCACGTATGATGTTTCTGGTAGGTCGAAAGACATTTTTCTATTTACAAAGTCGTTCATACGTTGAGCTGGAGCCACTTGTGTTGCACCGCCATTTACGTATGCTGTTTGCTCCATTTCTTCTTGGAAACGCATCACGTTGAACACATCGCTTCCTGGCAAATCTTCTGGACGAATTTCCACAACCATACCAGAGTTTGACCATTTTGAGCCACGGTTTGAAGGCGACATACCATTTACTACTACCTGATTTGGACCTGTAGCAGCAGGCACAACAAAACCACCCGGACACATACAAAATGAGTAAACCCCTCGCCCATCTGCCTGAGTTACAAAACTATATTCTGCAGGTGGAAGATATTCGCCACGACCTTTTGGAGAGTGATATTGAATGCAATCTATTAGGTGTTGTGGGTGCTCCAAACGCACGCCAACTGCAATACCCTTTGCTTCAATTTCAATTTTATTTTCGTTGAGCATACGATAAACATCGCGAGCAGAGTGTCCAGTTGCCAAAATAACAGGACCATTAAATATTTGACCATCAGCAGTTTCTACACCTGTTGCCTTGCCATCTGTCATAAGAAGTTTGTCCACACGAGTCATAAAGTGAACCTCGCCACCGCAGTTTTTAATGCGTTCGCGCATGGCTTCAATCACTTTTGGAAGTTTGTCTGTGCCAATGTGTGGATGCACATCTACAAGAATATTTGGGTTGGCACCGTGGATGCAGAAAATTTGCAAAATTCTATCCACATTGCCTTTCTTTTTGCTTCGTGTGTAAAGTTTACCATCAGAAAATGCTCCTGCTCCGCCTTCGCCAAAACTATAGTTCGACTCAGGATCTACTTTGTGCTGACGAGAAATCTGAGCTATATCTACCCTACGTGCATGTACATCTTTTCCACGTTCTAGTACGATTGGTTTTATTCCCAACTCAATAAGTCTAAGCGCCGCAAAAAGTCCTGCAGGACCTGCTCCTACCACCACGGCTTGTTTGCATTTTGATACGTCGTGATAATTTGTATTAATTAATGTAGGTGGTGCGGGATTTTCGTTTACGAATACGCGTACTTTTAGTTGCATAAACACAGTGCGACTTCTTGCATCGATAGAACGACGCAAAATCTGCACAGCGCGAATATCTGCCTTGCGCAATCCTTTCTCTTTAGAAAGAAAGTCTTTTAAATATTCTTCTTTTGATGCCACCTTTGGCAATACTCGTATGTCGTAATCGGTAATCATAAATGGTTATTTAATTTTTTAGATGTTTAGAGAGTGATTTTTTAATGTGGAATTTTTAGGCGTCCCGAAGTCTGAGAAACCGGAGTGTACGTGGGTACTCGAGGATTTCGAGGACAAGGGCAACGAGAAAATTACCATTAAAAAACGCTCTCATAAAAAAAGGGATACAATTATTGTACCCCCTCTAAGTTTGTTGTAAAAGCCAAAATTACTCAGCTGCTGGAGCTTCAGCTTCTTCAGCTGCTTCTTCTGCAGGAGCTTCTGCTTCTAATTTAGCAGCAAGTTTAGCTGCTACTGCTGCTGCTTTTGCTTTGTTTACAGCTTTTTCTGCTTCTAAACGTTCTTTAGCTGCAGCTACTTTTTCAGAAGCTAGTTTGCTAACTGTTTTTTCAGTAGCTTTAGCTTTTTCAGCTTTCCATGCTTCTAATTTCTTTTCAGCTTCTTCTTGGCTAAACGCACCTTTTTTCACACCAGTCATTAAGTGTTTCATTAACATAACGCCTTCGTCAGAAAGGATGTTACGTACGGTGTCAGTTGGTTGTGCACCATTGTTTACCCATTTTAATGCTGCTTCGAAGTTTAAATTTACTGTCGCAGGGTTTGTGTTTGGGTTGTAAGAACCGATGCGTTCAATAAATCTGCCATCACGTGGCGCTCTCACGTCAGCTACTACGATGTGGTAGTAAGCGTAAGCCTTACGGCCGTGTCTTTGCAATCTAATTTTAGTTGCCATAACTTTGTAATAATAAATTAATTAGTGAAACTTCAATTGCATTTCTCGAATGCGACTGCAAAGATAATACAATTTTCTGTTTCCACAAAATTAATTTGTTGTTTTTCCGAAAGTTGCCCCCCCCTGACGGGGGTGCCCGTGGGGGATGTCATTTTATACAGGCGTCGCCGCTGCGCTCTGACACCTGCCTACAAAAAAGAATCACACCCTAACGGGCGTGATTTCTATATAATGTATTCAATGTAACTTATTTTATAGGAGGGATTTTATTCCTAATTCACACTATTGATGTTCGCGTCGCAACAAATCCGCTAAAGTTTTAACGGGAGTGAAGGTTTCTACAGGAACCTCTACGAAGATTGTGTTCCAATCTGCCATGGAGCCGTTCCAAAGGCCAGGAAGCTCCTGAATGGTCATATCAATGCCATTTTGTTTCTTTTGAGAGATAAACCCTGTCTTTTTGTCAACGTAGTTTTTCAGATTAAATTTGTTGCCTTTGTAATTGCGCACAGCACAAATCAAATCCACTGGGTTGAAGTGAGAAGATTTTTGCACCATTTCCACTTGGAACTTATTGGTGAAATCTATTTGAGAAGCCTCGATGATTTGTAAGTTCTTGTGTCCGTGTTCATTACGCACCCAATATGGACCGCCACCTGGCTCACCTTCGTTGCGCACCATACCGCACACACGAATAGGACGATTTAGTTTTTTGGCCAAATAACTGATGCGTTCACGTTTACTTCTGCTAAAATATGTCATACTGAAACGAACATTTAGCATTTTGGCTGCAAAACCTTCTATTTGAGAAAGCGTAATGTCATTTACAGAAAGCGCTTCTAGCTCGCGCAAATATCCGTAAACGTGTTCTTGAATATAAAGTAGATAACCTGCGAGTGCCTTCTTATATAAATAGGTGGTACCACGCAAAGCATCTGTTGTGACATTGTCTATATTTTTGATAAAAATAAGGTTTGCTTCTAGAGCGTTTAGATTTTCGATAAGTGCTCCGTGACCGCCTGGACGGAAAAGTATACTTCCATCGGCATTTCTCACTAGTTCTCCTTTTTTGTCTAGCGCCACCATATCGGTTTTGCCCATTTGTTCAGAAAACTGAATGTCGTAGGTCACCCCAAAACGTTCTTCATATTTTTCAAGCACCTCTTTTATCTTGTTTTCAAACAATCCACGGTGCTCTGGCGAAATAGTAAAATGCAAATGCACTGTGTTGTCGCACATTTTTGCATACTCTACCCCTTCCACCAAGTGCTCTTCAAAAGCTGTGCGTGCTTCTTCGTTGTACTTATGGAAAAGAAGCATTGCTTTTGGTTTGTTTTGGTAGTTAAGACCTTCTTTATCAAGAATATAATGAGCAATTTTAGAGTATTGTTTTTCTGCAAGAAGAGTGTGTAAATCTAGACCGTTCTTTTGTAAAACTTCTTTTAAATCTGCTGCCAAAGCCAATTTTTCTACATTGTTTAGGCAATTGATAATACCCTGAAAAGCAGATTTATCCTCGGTTTCATCGTATTTTAAAGCCACATCTATTAAGTCCTTGAACATACGAGAAGCAGCACCAGAGGCTGGCACAAACTTTATCATACTAAGTTCGATAGATTTTTTATCAAAAATAGACGCGTATTCTTCGGCATCTGCATCGGACAAATGCACGATACCATCGCCCACAGTGGCAGCCCCAGCAAGATTGATGTAAGGGAAACCCTTTTGAAAATTTTCCAACTGATTTTCAAATTCTATATCTGTGATGCCTTTTTTAGACAGTTGTTCTAGGTCTTTTTCTGATAACATAAATATGGTTTAAATTGGGGTGATTTTAAATCAAAGTATAAAGTTAGTACAAAAAGGGCAATTTACCGCCTTTTAAGCCTATTTTTTCTTCTTTTTTAGTGATTTTATTTCTTTTTCTAGCTCTGCAATCACTTTTTCTTGGTCATTTATGGTTTTTAGGAGTTCGTTCAACTCTTCGTTTTCGATAGAGGTTGGATATTCTACCTCTACCCTCAAAAGGAAGTCTGAAAGAATATTCATATAGTTGATGAACGCATCGTATGGCGACTCAAATGTGCTTCCCCATGCTCCTTTAAAACTCATATAACGGAAATAATCAGCACATTGAATATGTAGCCAGTCGCGTTTTAGGTTTTTGTCTTTACAAAGGTTTACACGTTCGGTTACGCTATAAAGTTTGTTCACCGCTTCTTCTTGCAAATGGTTGCCTAACATAATGCTAAGGTCTTTTTCCTCGCCTTGCCAAGAAAGTGGATATGGAGCTGTAAGTGCTGCCACGGCTTCTGCTTTTGCCATATCTGACGGTGTAACAAAACCAATTCCCCTATTCAATGCCATATATGGAAGTGCTTTTAGGAATTCAAAAATGCCTGTGTAGTCTTTTTGAATTGCCCCAAATGTGTCGTAACTCATCCAAAGGTTGTGAATGTTTTCGCCTTCAGGTGTGCCTGCAATCCAATCAATTAGTTTGTCGGCTGTGAGTGGATATTCGTTCCACGAAGGATTTGAAAAATGGAATGTAATTTGGTTGCTCCAAGTGAAATTGCGTGCCAGAAGTTTTAGTTTTGGCAAATATGCATGTGAATATACATAGTTTGGACTACGCCAACCTAGAATGTGTTTCGCACCTTCCATAAGCATCACTTTGTATCCCATTGAAGATACTTTTTCGCCGATTTCATCGGAATAAATAAAGTCTGTGTTGCGGAAAGATGTTGGCTTTTTGCCAAACAATTCTTTTATTTTTGCTGAATGTTTTTCTACTTGACGTTCAAATTCTTCTGCATCGTAAAGCGACGCCATAGAGTGTCCGTAAGGTTCTGCAAGAAACTCTACTTGCCCTGTGGCTGCTAGTTCTTGGAAAGAATCTATCACTTCTGGTGCGTATTGCTCTAGTTGCTCAATGGCGCTGCCCGAAAGGGAAAATGTGCATGAGAATGATTTACCCATGTTTTTTATGAGTTCCAACAAGATGTTGTTGGCAGGCAGGAATGATTTTTCTGCCAAATATCTTACTCGGTCTTCGTTTGCGAAGTCGTCGTAGTAATAATGGTCGTTTCCAATTTCAAAAAAACGGTAGCGTTTCAATGTGTATGGAATGTGAACTTCAAAGTATAAACAAATGTTTTTCATATAATGGTTATTTGGTTATTCGGTGAGTCGGTGGCTGAGCCTGTCGAAGCCCCCGTTAATTCTGGCACTTCGACAAACTCAGTGACCGAATTAACTATTCACTACAGCATCATAAATCTTTCGCACTTTTAAGCCGGCTTTGTCCCAGGTGATTTGGTTTACCTCGTTGCGACCTTCGCGTGAGAGGGTTTCGTAAATAGACGGATATTCCACGATGGCGTAAATGGCGTCTGCCATGGCATCGATATCCCAATAGTCGGTCTTTATGGCGTGATTTAATATTTCGGCACAGCCAGATTGTTTTGAAATAATAGACGGAGTGCCCACTTGCATAGCCTCTAGAGGCGAAATGCCAAAAGGCTCAGACACCGACGGCATCATATACACATCGCTGTCGGCAAGCATTTGGGTCACTTGTTTGCCTTTTAAGAAACCTGTAAAGTGCATTTTGTCGGCAATGCCACGTTCTGCAACTAGGTCTATCATCTCTTTCATTTTGTCGCCACTACCTGCCATTACGAAGCGTACATTTTTGGTGCGTTGTAATACTTTTGCTGCTGCTTCCACAAAATATTCAGGACCTTTTTGCATAGTAATACGACCAAGGAATGTAACTAGTTTTTCCTTGCGAGGAGTTTTTACAAATTGCTCCACATTTGGAATTGGATCTACCGCATTGTGCACTGTGGTTACCTTGCGTGGGTCTTGATGATATTTTTCTATCACAGTGCGGCGAGTAAGGTCGCTCACGCAAATAATATGGTCGGCTATGTCCATACCACGTTTTTCTATGCTATACACAGTTGGGTTTACCTGCCCACGACTACGGTCGAAATCGGTAGCATGCACGTGAATAACTAGTGGTTTGCCAGAAATTTGTTTTGCAAAAATACCAGCAGGATATGTTAGCCAGTCGTGTGAGTGAATCACATCAAAATCTAGACTGTGAGCCAACACCCCAGCCACTGCTTCGTAGTTGTCTATTTCTTGAATAAGATTGTCTGGGTAACGTCCAGAAAACTCGATGCAACCTATATTATTTGTACCAATTCTACGATAGTCGTATTTTATATTGTTTCTATAATGGTAATATTCCACTGGGCTCATAATGCCACCAAGTGTGCGCTCAACCTCCTCTACAGAAGGCTCTTTCCACACTACAGGCACATTGCACGCACCTATTATTTTAAGGAAACTTTGGTCTTCGTCGCCGTATGGTTTTGGTATCACAAAAGTGATTTCCAAGTCTTTTTGCTCTGCCATACCACGTGTTAAACCATAACTTGCGGTACCAAGACCTCCCAATATATGTGGTGGAAATTCCCACCCAAACATTAATGCTTTCATAATTTCTTTATGCCAATTTTTTGTACATACATTGCACAAGTTTATGCCTCAGTTGCTTTATTTAGTAATGCCAATGTTCTAAGTATTTCACCTACTGTTGGTGCGTAAGACATGGCTCCGTGTCCTTTAAATGGTGGATTGCCATCGTGAAGTTCAGAAAGTGTGCCTATGCAAAGTTTCTTCATTTCGGCTTCCATGCCTATAAGCAGGCGTTCTACGAAACTCACGCCACCTTGTTTGTGTATTTTAAGGTAACTTTCTGCATACGCACCTGTAAACCAAGGCCAAACAGGACCATTGTGATAGTTGCGGTTTCTCTCTAGCATTCCGCCCACGTAATTTGGTCTGTATGAACCACTTTTAGGGCTCAAACTGCGCAAACCTTTTGTGGTAAGAAGCTCACGAGTGCACACATCGAGAACAGATTTTTGTTGTTGTCTGCTAAGTGGTGAATATGGCATAGACACTGCCAAAATCATATTTGGACGCACTTCCACGTCTTTATAATCGCCATCTACGTAGTCGTAAAGGTAAAGACCGTTCCAGAATGTATTTACAAATGATTCTGCTGTTTTTTGTGCTTGTACTTCCAACTCTGTGCTTGTAGCAAGTGCTGACGCAAAACATAAAGCATTGTACCACAAGGCATTAATTTCTACCACATATCCTGTGCGAGGCGTAATAGGTCTGCCGTCTTCTGTGGCATTCATCCATGTCATTGGCACATCTTTGCCCTCTATTTTCAAAAGTCCATTGTCGTCTAGAGTTAGATTTGGATGCTTCCCTTGAAGAATTAAATTTACTATATCTATCACATTCTTTGCATATTTCTGAGTGAAATTTCTCCTTTCGGTCTCTGAACCTATCGAAGAGTCAGAAATATATTGTTGTAACGCCCAAACAAACCAAAGCAGAGCATCTGGAGAATCTAGCTCTTGAATCACTTTGGTTTTTCCTGTTTCTACATAGTCTGCAAATTCATTTATTGCGCTTTCTGCCAATGTTTCAAATGCTTCTTTGTCGTCTATACCCAAAGTACAGCCCACCATAGAAATAAACTCATCACGAGCACGCACCTTGAACCAAGGATAACCTGCAAGTAGATATGCGTCAGCGTTTTCTTTGTGACGGAATTGCACAGCTGCATTGCGCAAGCATTGATACATATCGGTGCGAGCATGACGTTTTTCAAGTTCATCTTCCCAAATTTTCTTCAGAGAAGTTGGGCTAATTTCAGAAATACCAGCAGACACATAAATGCTTTCACCTTTTTTAATTGGCATTTCAAAACTACCTGGCACCAACAAGTCTTCTGTATATGGGAAACCACGCTCCTGCTCTTTTGCATACATTATATTATTGTACCAATTTGGCGCGTGAGTGTAGGTTGGTTGTTTTGAAAATTGAATAAATAGGTTTGGATAATTTTCGTAAAGTTTGTAGGCAGCACCTTTTTTTGCAGTCTGTGCATCTGAGTTTGCCATATCATTTGCCTTAGAAAGCGTGTGAACACTGCGAAACGCAAGAAAAGGTTTGAATCGAATAGTTGTGGCAGAATGCGCTTGCAAAAGTGTGTATTTTGTTATCACTCTAGACTCATTTGCCACCATAAGTTGTTCTTTAGAAATAATCACCCCACCCACTCTATAAATAGTGCTTGGAATTATTTCACACTTAAACTCACGAATGTATTTGTGTCCGTTTGGAGAGAAATGTCCGCCCTCATATTCGTGCACGCCAAGGTTAAATTCCGCTCCATGCTGAATAATAGTTTCATCTAACGACGAAAGCAAAATATGATTGTCGTTATCCATTTCTGGAATAGGAATCACTAAATGTCCGTGAAATTTGCGAGTATTACAACCTGTCAAGGTGCTGCTGCTATATGCGCCAGAGCGATTGGTACGCAACAATTCCTTGCTGAGTGACTTTTCTAGGTTGGTTAAAACTGTTTTATCAAAGTTTAAATAGTCCATGCCGTTAAAATTTAATGCCTTTTATGCAAACGTTTGTAAATTTAAGGATATTTTTTTCTAATTCCAAAAATTTTAATCACTTATAAGAAATTTAAATGTAAAAACGTTTACGGTTATTGTAAAATAAACTATCTTTGAGATAAATTAAGAATTTGTATGCAAACTGAGTCGTCTTCTTCTGCATTTTTCGCTTCAGGGACTGTTTCCAATAAATGGTCTGAAATCACCTGTCTGCAGGTGCGTTCTCGCAACGTGCTTTACTCTGGCATTAGGTATGGTAGGAAGTTTTTGATTAAGGCGGTGAGAGATGGATTTACAAACACCAAACTGCAACAAGAAAAAGAGTTCCGCTTGGGTATTATGCTCAATCATCCACACATAATGAGTACCTACTCTTTAGAGGAAGTGGAAGACCTAGGAATGTGCATTGTGAGCGAATGGATTGAGGGTGTTACGCTTGGCGAATGGCTTAAAAATAAAAAAAATATTAATGCGCGTCGCAGAGTATTTATGCAGGTTTTGGACGCATTAGAATATATTCATAGTTTACAATTGGTTCATCATGATATTAAGCTAGATAATATCATGGTTACAACCAACGGAGCTAACGTAAAACTCATAGATTTTGGTCTGTCGAACACCGACGATGCTGTGCTTACCGAAAGCAACGATGTAAGGAAAGATATCATTGGCGTGGGCAAAATTATGAAGAGAATGTTCGCCTCTAGCGGGCTATTTGGAACCTCTCGCTACCCAATCACTACACGCCGTGCACTACAAGGTGAATTTAAAAACATCGCTGCACTACGCAAAGCATTCTTACACTCAAATGTTGTAGCAAAATGGCTGTATGTTTTGCTTATACTTTTGTTAGTTGCTTTGTGCGCAGGCTTAATAAATGAACGAGTGCAAGAAAAAATGAAGCAACAAGAAATAATGAATGTGGTGAAAACTAGTGTAGATGTAGATATACAAAAAATGTACGACGCCATAAATAGCACAAATAATTATATAGATGCCACAAAAGCATTAAGTGAAATAAATACAATCGCAATACGCGACGCACTTGTAAATCTGTATTCAGAAGACCCTGCTTCTGCCATTTACGTAGGCACAGTATGGGACCAATACTTCACCTCTAAATACAATACCCTACTCCAAGAGCTATCAACCAACCGCACCAAGTGGCCCTATCCGTGGGAGTAATTTCTATTATTATACAAAAAAATACGGCTGCAACTAACTCAAGGTTGCAGCCGATGTTTTATAAAGTTAAAACCAACTATGGTATATCATTTATTGATTCATACCATTCTCCATCATAAAAATATGGTTTATTTGGATCTATTATTAAGTCTTCTGTTTGATCTAGATAATATAATCCATCCTCCCTATTATATATTAAGTATTTATCATAAGAGTTGAAGATTATATTGGAATAAGCACTTAAATCAATAGTAAATGACCAAACACTGTATCCATTTACGTTTATATATTCTTTTATAGCTTTTTCCCCTGGCCATGTATTATTATTTTCACCCAAATCATTCCACATATATACACCAACAGATCCCCATTCATTAGTATCTACATAATAAACTGTCATAAAAGATTTATGTGTAGTAAATGTTTCTTGATCACCATATACTACTCCGCCACTATATTTTGCATAAGGACGAACATAATATTTTGTGCCAGAAGATAAATTTGTTAGGTAACAATCATAAAAACCAGTACCACTACCATGACTTACAATATAATCAAAGATGGTAGGATTCTCACTTGTACTATAACAAATACCACATTCTGTTATCTCAAAAGTACTTGAAGATACAACTCCCTCACATATTGCAGAAGAAGAAGTAATATCACTTATATCCCAAATACTTACATCTGGTAATGTAATTTGAACCTCTTGTTGTTCACTATATATAATCTCATCCTCATATTTAGCATATGCACGCACATAATATGTAGTATTTAGCTTCAATTCAGAAATTTCACATGTAAATTTACCTACTCCTGAGCCTAACTCTATTACCTTATCCGAGATTGTTGGTTCTGAGTTTGTAGAATAACATACACCTCGTTCTGTTATTTCAAAATCTTTTGAAGTAATACTTCCACTACATTCAATAGTTTCATTATCAAGAGCTCTTATAGCATTAGTTGTAATAGTTGGCAAAGCAAGTGTTCTAAAATTAACTACACTACCATATTCTATTTCATCTTTATCAAATTTAGCATATGCTCTAACGTAATAAATAGTGTTTGGAGTTAAATCAGTAAGCTCATAACTAATATTTCCTATTGTCGTACCTAATGAAAGTGTTTTACCAGATGAAATTGTAACATTAGGAGATTTTGCATAACAAAAACCTATTTCTGCAACCTCATATTCCTCTTCTAGAGTTACATTCCCTTTTAAAGTTGCATTTGTTGCATTTATATTTTCAACTGTATTTGTAGTTACATTTGGTGCTTTTTTAGTTGTTACTTCAATTGTTTCACCATACGACTCGCCTGCAATATTTTTTGCATAAGCTCTAACCCAATAAGTTGTATTAGATTTTAAATTTGATATATCTACAGTAAATTTACCTGAAACTTTTTTTGCTTCTACAAGTTTTCCTTCTGAAATAGTAGGTTCCTCAGAGATATCAGAGAAGATCACTCCTAACTGAGTTAGTTTTTCTTCAGATTTAAGAGCTTCAGCTTCTACAGTAATAGAAGTTGTAGTAATATTTAACACAGAAAGTGTATTTACAACAGGAAATGTTTTTGTTGTAAAAATAACATCATTGCCATAAACTATACCTGTAGTATTTTCAGCAAATGCTCTAACATAGTATTTTGTAGAACTTGAAAGATTTGTAATAACACCAGAAAATGTACTAGACTCAAAACTATTTCCAATCACAATAATATTATCATATATTGTAGGTTCTGGAGTAGTAGCATAACAAAAACCATATTTATCTACTGTTATACGTTTATTTCCTTCAGATTTAATTTTTCCCTGCACTTTTACACCGTTTTGAACAAACTCAACATTATTGCTTGTTTCTACTGTAACTGGATATACAACAGGGTCTTTTTCACAGCCTATTAAACCTAATAGACCAATTATTAATGAATAAAATATTATTTTTTTCTTCATATTCCTAATTTTTTAAAAACAATAACCAATTCCTAATTTAGCTTGATGATATATGCCCTTCGAAATATAAACTGAATAACCTGCAGAAATCAAGAATCCTTTAATATTACCAGTTAAACCTGCTTCTACCACTGCTCCATGATATGCGGTTGAATTATTGTGTATTCTAACCCACTCTCCATTAATAGCCTCACAATACAAACCACGATAACCATATCCTACACCTGCGTAGGCATAAAGTGGGATTCTCATTCTCACCATACCACCAACAGTTGCTTCAAGGCGAGTATATTCTGTTTTACCAGTATAAAATGGATACTCATTTGTTTTGTATAAGCTACCATCACTTTGTGCATCATATTTAGCATTAAATTTAAAGCCAAAATTAGACATAGCACTTACATAAAAACCTCCTTGTTTTACATAAGCATAAGTTAAACCAAAAGCATAGTCTGGAGAACTAGATAGACCAGCATTTACCATTATCATATGACTCCAAGGATAAGCTGCAATACGTGCTTTTCTTTCCTGTTTTTTCTGTTCTCTTTCTTCGGCTTTTTGTTTTTCTTCTTCAGCCTTTTTTTCTGCCTTAATGCGTGCCTCTTCTGCCGCTAATCTGTCTGCTTCTGCTTTTTGCTCTGCCTTAATACGGGCTGCTTCGGCTGCTTTTCTTTCTTTTTCTTCTTTAGCCAAACGCTCTGCCTCTGCCTTTTGTTTTTCTGCTTCGGCTTTTTGTTCAGCCTGGATACGTGCCTGTTCTGCTGCTTTTTTTTCGGCTTCTTCTTGAGCTATACGTTCTGCTTCTGCTGCTTTTTCAGCTTCTATGCGTTCTTTCTCTAGTTGTTCATAGAGTGAAAGTCCACCAGTAGAAACAATCACGTTTCTAGAAAATTGTGCCAAACATACGTTTGACACAAGAAAAAATATAGATGATAAAATTATTGCTCTAAACATAGATTTTTAAATCTTAGTTATTTCTTTTTGAATAAACTCATTAAACCTGCAGGTTGTGCATTAGTGTCTGTTTTACCTGTACCCTCTGCTTCTATAATCCATTTGTCTTCTGGAGTTGCATTTCTATAATTTTGATAAGTAGCAGGATAACCGGTTACAGAAATAACTAAATAATTATTAGCATCTGTTTGAATTTCTACAATTGGAGCAACTAATACGTCTGCTTTATTTGCTGCAATAGCATTGTAAATAACAGTTTGTTTCTCTTTTTGTGCAATTGCATTAATTTCTTGTTCTGTTTTTGTATTTACTTTCACATTAATACGTTCTGCGTAAGTAATACGAGTTTCAGAAACTTTTAGATCTGCAACCAAAGGTACAGTATAAACAGATTGAGTAGATTCAATAGTTCTGTACTCCAAAGATTGGTAAGTTTTTGCTTTTGTTGCACAAGACGACAACATCACTGCCACAACGGCACCTAAAAGAAGTAATTTTGCTTTCATAATATTTGTATTTTTTGCCTACTCTACAATAGGATTTTCGGCTTCCTCCCACTTCTATAAAAATCACATATGCAAAATTATGAAAAGCACATACACAAAGCAAAGTCCTTGTTAGTCCTAATAGTCCACAATTTTTGTCGATTTTGTGGTAACTAAGGACTAAAATAAGTCACCAACTTGGTGGCCTATTGCAAAGAAATACGGCTGCAACCTTGTAGTTGCAGCCGATGTGAGTTCTCGCCATTCTTTATTTATTGATTGGGACCCATCAATATTTAATGGATAAGTCTAATTAACATAGTCTTTCATGCCAAAGTCGTGGCCTTCTTGGCGTTTTAGCATCTCTAGTGGTATAGAGTTTGTTCTTTCTGGTTCCAAAACATCATGAAGCGTATCTGCTATACATTTGGTAATTTCTAAGAATCTATTATCAAAAATCCATACAAATGCCTCTACACGCAAGGTAAACACATTGTTTGCATTAATATAATGTGCCACATTAGATTTTGATATAGCATACCACATATTCTTATCGGATTTATACCCATAATTATCTTCCATAGCAATAGAAAGTGCTTGATATAGTTTATCAAATGTAACAAAATCTGTGACCTTACTTTTTGGATCGTTGTATGAAGTATCCCCTTTAGTTGAATTATAACAAAAGTGTATTTGCTCAGGACGCGACTTAGGACCTGTTGCTTCCAATACAGGAATCACCCAACTATTTTCACGAGAAGCAAAATTATTTATATCCTCTAGAAATAAAGATAAATTTGGACATTTATCTACATTTGGAATGGTATAATATGTAGTTGGGTCATCAATATTTGTTTCAATTTCTTTAGACACAAAGTTAAAGTTACCAAGTTTTGCAATGTGGTATGCAAACCAACTAGTAGCAGGCTCTGTAGTTCCAGAAGTGCATACAATAGTAATGCGAGAGCCTCTATCTATACAACAGCCATAAGGTCTATTCTTCAGATAGTTGATAACTACAATATTACTTGTTGGATTATCTACTTCGTTTACAGAATCTTGAAGATTAAAAATATGCAAACAATCAGAAGCTTTCACTGCTTCTACTATCTGATCGTGTGTAATGTATTTACGAGTCATAATCCTATCTAGTGGAAGATAACGTGGCACATAGAACAGATTTGTATGTTGTAGGTCTTTTAGAAATTTAAAAGATTGCACAATGCTATGAATCCAACTTTGCACCCTTTCCTCTTTTTCATCATCTTGCATCACCTCTGTAAATGCAGAACCAATCAAACCTGCTGGCACGGCAAAAATAGCAATACCTAAAATACCAATAATGCAAGCAATAATTCTACCTACAAATGTAATAGGTGGAGTATCAGCAAAACCACCTGGGTCGCCAATATACTGAGCAAAAGACCATATAACAGATTTCCAACCATTTGTATATACATCTGGCTGAGCTTCATGCTCTACAAAAAAGAGAATAAAAGAAAGAATCAAAGTAACAATAGCGAGAAACTGCAAAGACACCACCATCTCATGTTTTTTTGATTTAAATGCACGAGATAATATGCTAAATGCCTTCATATAGCGGAATATACGAAGCAAACGTGCTATACGAAGCACCTTCAATGCCATATAAGGCACTGCCACAAAGAAATGCAAATAGAAAGGAAAAGTAGACAAAATATCTATCAAACCATAAAATGAGAAGCAGTATCTAACACGTCCCATAAATCCTTTGTATTTTGTGTCCAACAAATCTGCACA
This sequence comes from Paludibacteraceae bacterium, assembly GCA_036308065.1. Lineage (GTDB taxonomy): Bacteria > Bacteroidota > Bacteroidia > Bacteroidales > Paludibacteraceae > Enterocola. The sequence continues at coordinate 14,527 of JAXJWL010000204.1, read as the reverse complement.
CCAAATACGAAGCGTTACCTCTATAGTAAAAAATATTGTAGTAAAATAATCTACAAAGTTTAACCACTTTCCGTATTGTTCTACAACAGATGTGTATGTAGAAAGAAACACCTCCAAAGTAGAAATAAGAATCAAACCAATAATAACATAATCCAATATATTATGCCATTGTTTGGTTCTCAACTTATCATCAAAAACTCTTGATAAATTTAATTTTAAAGTTTGTATATCCATTATATTTAATTACTTTTTCTTTCTATAATTGCCTTTACAAAACGTAAAGAATGTTGCAATTCAGAGAAAATTGTGTATTCCTCACTAGTATGAGCATTGTAATAACCACAACTAATATTGCAAACAGGTATCTTTAGCCCCCTCATTTTAAGTTCTACAACATCTGTTTTTCCTCCTTCTACCATTTGATAATTGAACTCGGACAACAACTCTTCGGGGATAAAATCTTTGTCGCAAAGTTGGGTGTTATCTTTGCTTATATATACCACCTCGGTGGAAGCTTTCCTGTCGCATGCCAACACGTATTGTGCATTGTCGAAGAAAGAAAGATTACATGCTCTAGAGCCTCTACAGCCTGCTATTTCGCCTACCTTTTCTTCTTTAACAAAAAGAGCCACCTTCAATACAGGACGTGTATGCAATAGGTTTATGGCAATCCAAATTCCATTTTTATCGTCGGCACCACACCCTACCTGATTTTTGTTTTCATTCACTGCATATACCTTATCACCTGCCACCACAATATTTCGCTCGCATGGCAGATGAACTTCATCGAGATGCGCTGTAATGCAAGGATACGTATCGGCCACTCCTTTTGTAATGAAAAGATTGCCTATCTCATCCTCTACAATCTGAAGGGATAGCCCTTTTAAGCATGACCTAACAAACTCTTTAATCTCTCCCTCACAACCAGACTTTGCAGAGATATTATATAGTTCGGTTAATAAATTCATTGTTTAAAAAGTCTCTATTCAGAAATACATTTCACCAAATTATAATTGTATTTCATTAATAATTCTTCAATTTTCTGCTTTCTAGTATATGTTCACGCCAGTTTTCGCTTATTGAAGGGTTGCCATCAATATTTAATGGATATGAGCCTAGTGCTATGCATATACCTTCTATGCATTCTATTAGATATTCTTCATCTTTAAATGAAATCCACTCAAAATAGCATTTTTCTAAGATCTCATCTATTAATTGCTCTTTGGCTTTATCATATTTGTTGCCGATGCACAATCCATATAAGGTATGGCGTATGGTAGAGACATGAGCATTACCTTTGGCGTGTTGAATATATCTGCGATAGCCTTTATTGCTCTTGCCAAAATAGATGGCATAATATAATTTACCATTTATAGTGCAAGTATGTATTTGTTCTATAAATTTGGCTAAAGCTGCATCTTTAGTTCCTCGCTTTAGAATTAGTTTCACCACCTCTGCATCTTCAGGAAACCACCAACGATACAAAATAGGTTCCTTGGGCACTTTCTCCGATTTCAGCTGTTTTACCAATGTACGTGTTGTACTCATTTCTGTTAAAACAGAATCTACAATGCTCCTACATTCTTCTTCTAAAAGCTTTTGGTATTTCATTCTTTCAATTATTTCTTTAATTCTGCTATTGTATTGGGTATTTCATACCATCCCTCTACAGTCTTTAAGTGCCACTTGAAAGCCTTTTATTGTGTAAGATTACTTGCAACGCTTTAGGCTTTCTTTTGCACTTTCAATTTGCTTTTTATAAGATTCAATGTGGCGGTCGTGCGATGCTGCTCTATCTACTTTATTTTTGCGATAGCTAGCTTTACTACTTGGTGATGATGCACCTTTTATTAAGTTTGCATAGTATGCGTTGTCTTTCTTTTTAGCCTCTTTTTCTTTGGCAAGAGATGCTCTCAAATCAATGATTTTCTTTTTGTAATATTCTTTGCTCATAGTATTTTATTTTAATTAATTATTTCTCAGTCGTTTTTACATTTACAACATTAAATCCAAAAGCTTTAAGTAGATTTGTGATATGTTCCTTACCATTTATATTTGCTTTTTCAAGAATACCACTTTGTAGAGCATTGTGGAGTGTACGCATTTTACCATTTGATTGTAATTCAACAATTTCCTCATGACTCCATTTGCCTTCTTCAACAAATATTTTATAATCTGATGGGTTACTTATTACATCAAAAATTTCTGGTGCTGGTAAATTTATATCAACACTATCACCGTGAACAACAAAATCACTCTCACTTAGTTTTGCAAGGTTAAATCCTGCTCTAACAGAGCCTTTTACTGTAATTACTATTTCGTGATGAATATTCTTTTCTGAAGTGCCACCAAATAGTCTCTTTGTTTCTTGCTTCTCATCTTTCTCGGATTTTAAAATATACTCTTCATAAAAACAGCATGTTGTCAACTCTGATATGCTACGTACTTTCTCTACCACATTAGCTGTATCTTCTATTTTAAGAGTATTATTTTTAAAGCCTAAATCAATTTTCCAACCAAAAGGATTATAATAAAGTAGTGCAATAGTAGCTGCTATAGCGATAATAGATACTATAATTATTATTAATTTAACTTTTATAGCCTGAATACCAGTATTAACACTCTCTACACCTTTATCTAAAATTACATTTGTTATTTTAGACATTGTATCTGGTTTATTTATATTTTGAGTCTCCATTACTATTTCTCCTTTTGAACTTTAGAAGTGAATACTACATTAACATTCTCAAATCCAACTTGGTTAAGTAAAGACTCAAAAAAGATAGTGGCATTCTCTTTTGCTTTCTCAATAATACCATAACTAGCAATATCAGCACGAATCGATTCTTCTCCTTGTACCAATAGTTGATTACGATCATCTGTATCAAAGTCTTGACGCAACATATCAACTTTCATATACTCACATTTGATATCTTCTATTGGCATATTCATAGATAAAATAGTTGGTTCAGGAAGATTTACAGTTACGGCATTATCATGAATAACAATGTCATCCTTGGTAAAATCCTTCATATCTATACCTGCCTTCAATGTAGCTTTGCATGAAAAAATTACCTTACGGTCACCAAAAGTGTAAAAAGCATCATCATCGGCAATAATAAGTTTGGAAATAGTATATTCTACTGTTCCCAATTGCGCCATATTTTCTATTTTGCTAAAGGCTGTTTCTTTTGCATTTTCATCATTTCCACACGATGATAATAATACAATTGTGGAAATTATAGCAATTAAACTATATACTTTCTTCATATTATTATAGATTCTTTATCTCTTTTGAGAAGGCATTAAGTTTTTCAATATAGTCATTGGTTTTTGAGAACAAGCCAGTATCTTCTTTACTTTTAGCTTCTTTGATAAGATCTAAAAGTTTTGTTTTCCATGCATCAGATAGTTCCATATCATCTGTCATAATTGCTTTATTAACTAAGCCTTCTGTTTTATTAATAACCTTGCTAGCAATACCTAGAGTAGCTGCTTTAGCCACAAAAGAAGCAGATTTTGCCATTGTCATGCCAACATTGGCAAATGTTTTGGCCGCTTCAGATGTAACTGATGTTTTACAATATGGTTTTGTTCTAACAATAAGTTCTAATACATCATCTTTTGTTTTTGGTAATGTTATACTATTGATAAATACCAATAATGCATTATGAGTTTTCTTTTCCTGATTTTTATTTATTGGCAAGGTAAGTAAATTGCCAATTGAGATATATTTATTAATCAATTCATCAATAGAATCTTCTGCAGAATACTTAAACTCAGATATTTTCTTATCAATTTCTTCTTCTGTAATAACAGGTTCTTCTTTTTTCTTTGGAGTTTCTTTTTGCAAACGAAAATCTATGATAATGTCCAATTCTGCCGCACTTATATCAAATTTTTCTGCTTTTGCGTACAAAACCGCTCTTTCTTTTTCGGTTATTTCACCTTTTGAAAGAACCATATTTAATAAGTTTTCTAATTCTTGTGGTAATGAAGAATCATTTTTTTTAAATAAGTCAAAAAATGCCATAATAAAATTTATTTAATATTTGAACAATAAATTTAAGTATTGTCTATATATACTAACACCAATAATATTTATGGCATTAATAAATTGATAGTGTTCTCATCGCATCCCATTTGCTTGCCAATTTGGTTTATATAGATTTTCTCTACAGGTGTTATGCCTCCAATATTAGCAACCTGACAAAGAACATGCAGAGTTGAAGAGGAAAGCACTAAATCTTCTTTAAATGGAGTTAGGTCCACTTCAAATCGTTTCGGATGTTCTACATCGTGAAGTAATGATTTTCGCACTTGTGGAGAAATATTTAACCCTTCAATAATGGATTTTATAAGGAATTTTTCTTCTACATCGTAGTTGTTATCAACCTGTGCCAGATTTATTAGTAAATGGATCTTTGTGGCCTCTATTTTTTCTTGTTTTTCAAAATTGATAATATCATCTAAGAAAAATGCTTTTGCAGCTTGTGCTATAGCATAAGTAGATAATGCATCAATAGTTCCACCTACTATGCCACCTATGATTGGGATGAGTTTATGTATATTAACCAATCCTTTTTCTCCGAATTTTGTAAGCAATCTAAAACCAACACGTTGATTGATTTTTGTAAGAACTGTGCCAGGAAGTTTCTTTAATGATGCCATCCCAAATTTAATAGCAAACTGAGAAGCTGTTTTTGATAGTACATTACCTGCTTGTGAACCTAATAAACACAAGTACATAGCAGTTTTCTTCTCTTCTGTATTTTCGTGCCATCCCCCCATTTCTGCAATAGCACCAATCATACGTAATTGAATAGCCATAACGCCTGCAATATTAGCAGGTAGTGTAATAGGCATAGTTGCTAAACCACCCAAATTGGTTACAAAACCAGTTGTTGCAGCAGAAGTAATTTGCCAATTGATAAGTTTATCAATAGCCGCACTTACTGTACCATTCTCCTCTAAATACCTTTGAGCCATTTCGTGAGAAGTTCCAAACCCAGGAATATTACCTTGAGCTTTTTCAAAAGCCCAATCCATTACTTGTAGCATTTTACTACCTTCTTTCTCTACAACTTCTGCATCAACTTCTTCAATATCAGTGTCTTCTGACTTATTTATAGTAGCTACACTTTTTTCATCTTTGCTTTCATCTTGGTTGTTGGTTAGGTTGCTTATAGCGTTTGAAACTCCATCAGAAATTTTAGAGATACTTGCTGATACATCTGACAAAGCATCTTTGGCTTTTGTAATATCTACTTCTTTTAGTTTATCTAAGAAACTTAGTGCCATTTTTATATATTGTTTTTATTTTATTGTCTGATTTGATATTATATGTTTCTATTATTGAGCGAAACAATAAATTACTGCAACTACAATAAATATTATTGTACCTATTGCATGAAAAATAAATCGCATAAACTTTCCACCACTTGTTCTTTTATCTGCGATTTTATACAACCACTCTACAATCCCTATTACAACAACAAATGCTAATGCTAAGTAGCCAAATAAATCTTCCATATAGTTTGTTATATATTGTTTTACATAGTGAACAAGTGGACTTGCTGTCCACTTGTTCTTAAAAATTTTAATTAAAATTATTTACCTGCAGCAGCAATAGTAAGGCTGTTGTCTGCTAGAGCGCTATCGTCGCTAGTTGCAACTTGTACACCGATGCCATACATTTCAGCAACTTTATCTTCAAAGTTACCTACTTTCATGTTGCCTTTAATGGCTAGTTCGCCACCTTTAGCGCCTTCAGCACGGATAGATGCCAATGTAGCGTCGTCATCTGCGAAACCGCCTTTGCAGCTTTTGCTTTTATAAACACGAAGAGTAGCACCGAATGCTTCTTTGAAATTTGCTTTTAAAGTTTTTACTTTAAGATTTCCTGTTAATTTAATTTCTGCCATAGCTTTAAATTTTAAAAGTTAATAATTATTTTTTTATTGTATTTAATTTGATTATTTTATACACCAAAGAAGCGTTTAAGTTTATTTTTTAAGCTACCTTTAGCTTTGCGTGCTTTTGCCATGCGAGCTGCTGCTTCTTTACCAGCTTTAGTGCGTTGGTCTAGTTTACCATCTGCACGACGATCTGCTTTTGAAGATTTTTTTACTTTTGATTTTTTTGCTTCTTTTTTAGCTGCTGCACGTGCTTTTCTTGCACGTTCTACCATTTCTTTGTACTCTTTTGTACGTTTGTCCACCTTGCCAGATGCTGTTTTTTGTATTGCCATAGTTCTGTATATTTGCTTAAGGTTAATCTTCTTCAATAATTAAATCTTCTTCTTCGTCGATAAATTCATCTAGAATATCTTGTGCAGCATCTTCATCCACTCCTAGAATATCTGCAAATGCAAAGAAGTTTTCAATTTCATCTTGAGAAAGGAATGCATCAGCGCACAATGCTTGCAAGCAAATTGCTAAAACACCTTCTTTTTCTTTTGCGTTGACACCTTTTGCATTTTTTTCTAGGTAGTCTGCAAGGTCGTCTTCAGACATTGATTCTACAGCCGCAATTTCACTTTCTAGAACTTTTTCATAGTCTTTTATACCAAGACCGTCGCCTAATTCTGCTATAAATTCTTTTTCAAATTCATTATATTCTCCGTCTGCCCATATTGCAGCAGCAATAAATGATGCTAATACTTTAGATCCTGTTTTCATATATATTAAATTAAATAGTTATTCTACAATAATAAATTCTGTTCTACGATTTTCTGCAGCCATAGGGTCTTCTGTGTTTTTCAAAGAGCTGCTACCTAATCCTTCATAAGAAAGTTGATTTACATCTACTCCTTCGCGTTCCACCAAGAAATCTACAGCAGCTTTTGCTCTTTCTTCAGAAAGTTTTTGGTTGTAAGCAGGGTCACCTTCTGCAGAAGTATGTCCTTGAATTTTTAGAGTAACATTTTCGTGAGCATTTAAAATTTTAGCCAAATCGTGTAGTACAAACTTAGCGTCTTCACTTAGTTCTGCTACGCCTTGTTTGAAGTTTGCTGCATTGAAGTTCTTTTCAATTTCTGCTATTTGTTGAACAAAAACTGTGTCTCTTACTACTACAACTTTTTCTATTTCAACCACTTTTTCTACTACTTGTGTTTCTGGTTTTCTAAGGAATAGCCATAACAATAAAGCTATAATAGCCAAAACTAATATACCAATCAATGCTTTTAACCACATTGGCATGCCTGTGCTAACAACAGGCACAGGTGGTACATAACCATTTAGATATTCTAAGCGAAAACCTCCTTTTTCTCCTTTTACACCTTCTGTAAATTCTGCAATTTCAATATCGTATTGTTTTGCATGATTTACAATGTTTTCAAACTTATCCTTTGGCCATAACTTTAAGAATATTACCTCAGAACCATCTTGAAGTTTAAGTCTTTCATCCTTTTCTCCAAACCAAAGACCTTGATTGGCTACATGTTCATTATACTCTGTTTCAGTTCTAAAAAGTGAATTCCATGTTCCTTTTGGTTGTAATTCCAATGGGAAGGCTTTTTCTAAATCTTCTTTAGTTGCATGTGGATACATTACTAAATATGCATTAACGATACCTAATGCTGTACGGTTTTGAGCTTTACCGTAAACTCTTACTTTACTTGGCATAATTTTATTATTAAATATTTAAATTATTATTTCTTTTTTCCAAACAATGTTTTTAGAATTGCACCACCAATTTTGCGTTCTAGGCCTTTTTTAGTGGTTGGGATACCTACTGAACGTGCTACTTTAGTCTTTAAACCTGAAATACCTATTGCACGTTTAAGCGAGAAACTCAGTCCTGGAATTTTTACCATATTCTTATTTTCTTAGTTTTTTTAATATCTGAACCGCAGCCAGAGTGCCCAATGAAAATGCAGCTACTCCCAAACGACTTCTTTTTTTAGGTTTACTTTTCGTAGAAACTTCTTCTGTTTCCTCTTCTATTACTTTGCTTCTTCTTGTTTGTTTTTTGGTATCTTCATCGGCTTCTTTTACTAACGGACTATCACCTAATACAGAGAATAAGTATATTATAACAGTGTAAAATGTTGGAAGAAAGAAGAATACCGCAATTATTTGTATCCACTCAGAAGATTCTGCACTAAATGGTCCTTTTACAGAGAGTTCAATCAGTAGAAGGCCCATTCCCACAAGAAGTATGTGTAATAATATTTTTTTAATTATAGCCATATATTTAGTCTATATAATACTCTGTTTTGAAATATTCTGTAATTGGTTTTGAGGCTAATACTTCTACCCAAACATAGTTGTTGTATCTTGTACGTTCGTTTTCAAAACCTAAGTAAATAGTCTTTTTGCCTTTTACAGGGATGCGGCCATTGCTAGATTGCATACCCATAATAGAATGGTCTATATCATAAACTATATTGCCATTGGTTTTGCGGTCGTTGAATTTCTTGGCATGTGCACCACTATTGAATACATACATATTAATGTAGGCGTCTTCCTCTCTTAGCGGTGTATATTCTCCTAGAATGGTATTTAAAATGCCAGTACTTTTAGAAGATTCATAAATAGGAAGTCCTAACATTTTAATTTGTTTATATGAATAATTCATATCTTCGTTGAACTCGCCATCGCTACTAGAATCAGCTTCGTTTGTAGAAATACGCATTCTATATAGAATATCTGTTGTACCAGCAGGAATTTGCACCGCCACTATCCCACGATACGATCCAGAAAACGCTGCTTTTAGCTGACCACGAAGAGTAAATTTTCTAGGTTCGTCAAAAATTGGTTCTATTTTAATACCCTTGGTAGACCATGCACCATAATCTGATGCCACAGCATCTACAGTACGTTCTTTTACCTTTGTAGGATAGAAACGATCAAATGATTTTGCAGTATACGAAATTTTAACATCTGCATACTGTGCACTCGTAGGAGTCAATTCAATTAAATAGATAGCAGCATTTTCCACATCCATAATATATGAGATGCCACTTTGGTTCTTAATTGTTTTTACTGCAGTGCAAGTGTTATAGTTATAAATCTTTAAAGAAATAGGATTTTTTGTTTTCACATCTATGTGTAATTTTTCACCACGAAGTAGATAAACAGGATACACAGTCTTTTTCTCAAGTATAATGTCTTGCTCGTTTACTATTTCAACATGTGTTCTATGTAGATTGTTTTTAGCAAATTTATCGATGTGTTTTTCTAACACCTTACAACGTTTTTGAAGTTCTTTACATACTCTTTCAGATGCTGAGTCCATTTCTGTTGTAGGAGGAGTATATTGCAAACATTCAGAGAAAGTAATAAGTTTTCTTATGTGTTTAGCATTAAATGTCACACTCTCGGCAGATTCTTCCAACTCTATTAATAGTTTTTCTATCTCTTCCACCTTTTCTATTGTGCTATTATATTGTTCCAATTCTTCACCACTTAGCGGTGGTTTTGAACAACTAAACACAAATGTTAGTACAAATAATGATACTAAATAAACTGCTTTTTTCATGCTTTAACTTTTATTTACAAAGGTAACGTTTGCATTAATACGAGTCAAAGTCCTTTTTAGTCCTTGTTTTTATGGAGTTTTTATGGGAGGAGTAAAATTTAAGGTAGATAAAAAATAAGGCAAATCTCAGCGTTTTATGCACGTTTGAGACTTGCCTATATGTGTGGGATATTGGTTCTATTCCTTTTTATTTCTTATGCACCGTTACCTTTAATATACCTTTTTTTGAGCCGGCTACGTATGAGGTTGGTTCATCGGCACCGTGTAGTAGATTGTCGAGATACATAGGGTGACCTTCAAGGAAACAGATTGCTTGGAAAGTGTCGTCCACATGTATTTTTGCGTTGTAACTTTGAGTTACTATATAGGTGTTTTGGCCCAGATACTTAAACACACATCGTCTGTTTGGAAGCCAAGTTACTTCTACTTCTTGACCTGCAGTTAGTTCGTCAGAACGCACTCCTATACCGCTAAAAGCGTCACTTTCTTCGTCTTCGACGGTTTTCAGGTGATTGAGATATGCATCCCAATCCTCAAAGCCAAGGAACCTTGAAAGCAGACAAAGTGTAGAGTTTCTTGTGGTGTTTGCGCCGTCTATATAACCCCACAACCTTTTAAGTGTTGTAGGCGAAATATATTCGTGCAAACGCTCCCATACCACACCTGCCAAAAACTCAAAATCGTATGGAGTTTTTATCTTACGTTTTACTTCATTTTCTATGTCTCTGCGTAGCGAGACTATCTCTGGATCAAACTTGTTCATAACATCACAAAGTTAAGTATAAATTTTGCAATCCTACAAATTATTTTTAATCCTTATTAGTCCTTAATTTTGGTCAATTTTATGGCAAATAAGGACTAAAATTCCACTACCCTTTTATGATGGTTTGGGTTGGGAAGGCGAAGTTCCAGCCTTCTGCGTTGAATTTCTTGAGTATGGCAAGGTTCACCTTGGTTTGGGTATCCATAATGTTGGAATTGTGTTTGATATAATATATAAAGGTGATACCAAGTGAAAAATCGCCGTATGTGGTAAATGCCACCACCACATTGTTTTTAATTGCACCAATTTGTTTTGGCAGTTCGTTTAGCCAATCGATAGCTTCTTGCATTGCCTCTGGCGTAGTATCGTAAGTAAGGCCAAGGTTAAGAGTTACCTTGCGAGACTCCTCTGCAGTAACGTTTTCTATTTCGCTATCTACAATTTTGTAGTTTGGAATAGTCACAAGTCTACCCTCCAATGTGCGGATACGTGTGCTACGCATACCTATATCTTCTACAGTGCCGTCGAATCCAGCCACTTTGATGCGTTCGCCAAGGCGGAATGGTTTATCCACAAAAATAGTAAAACCACCAAACATATTTTTGATAGTATCTTGCGCTGCCAAGGCAAAAGCAATACCACCAACGCCCAATGTAGTCAACATAGCAGCCACATCAATGCCGATAATAGTAAATGCGGTGATAATTGCCACAATCCAAATAACACCAGATGCAATTTTTTGAACAGCCTTAATGATATTAATATCTAGTTTGCTATCTTCTTTTGCCTCAGCGTATGGTAGAAGAAAATCATTTAAAATGTTTCTTAAAAATCTATTTAGCACCCACGCCACATCAAGCACTACCAATACTTTAAACGCCATTATTACAATGTTATAGGCATTTTCTGGAAGCACCAATACGTGCACAGCTATGTACAAGCCAAGAAGTATTAGTCCGCACACAAATGGCATTTGGAATACGTTTAGGAATAAATCATCGAGTTTAGTAGCAGATTTTTCGGCTCTTTTGCGCAAGAAATGTTTCTCAATCCAAATTAAAATCCTACCCACAAGTGCTGACGCAAGGATTATACTTGAAAAATATAACCAATTGTCCCAAGTATTGTTTTCTGATAAAAATGTAAGAAATTGTCTCATATTATTGTTATAATAATGTCGATTTGTAATCAAAAAGTTTACAATGGGCAAAATTACATATTTTTTGCCAATAAAAACGTAATTCCCTAATATAGTTGTCAATAAAAAAACATCCAAATTAATGCAAAGGTTTGCAAAAAAGTGTTATTTTTGTATTGTTATCGCACACAAATACAACTTAAAATCAATATATTATGAAAAAATCATTACTCACCCTTATTTCGGCACTACTTTTGAGCGCCAGTTCTATGTTTGCCGATGTTACCTTTACGGTAAATGTGCCAGCGGGAACAAAACAATGTTTCGTGGTAGGCGGACTACCAGAACTTGCCAATTGGTCTGCAGGAGCAGCAGTTGCTATGAACAAAGTGGATGGCAAAGACCAATTTACAGTAACTATTGCAGGCATTACAGCAGACGATGTTGCTGCATCAGAAGGTTACAAATACATTTGTGGTCCAAGTTGGGACTATGTAGAAAAAACATCTTCTGGTGGCGAGGTTACAAACAGAAAAACCATTGGCAACCCAGACACTGTGGGCAAATGGCTTAAGGTGTATGAAAGTGTTGGTATTGTAGAAAACTACACTATAGGTGGCAAAAGTTATCCTATACAAATTCTACTTCCTACAGGCTACGACAAAACAAAAAAATATGACGTTACCTATATGTTTGGCCGTCACATGCGTTATCGTGAGGCTGGTTCAGACACCGAAATGGGCGACCGCATACTTTATTCAGGCTCTTGGGATGTAGCATCTTCTATCGCTACAATGGAGTCAGAAGGTAGCAATCCAGGCATTATCGTAGTTATTTACGCTCAACTTCCTGAGTTTACCCCATGGGAAAACGAAGAATTTATGGGTACAGGTAAAGCAGACGCATTCCTAAACGGTATAATCAATGACTTTATCCCTGCTTTTGAAGGTAAATATCCTGTAAACACAGAAAACCGCACCATTATGGGCGCAGACGTGGCAGGTCTTTTTGCTTATTACGCAGCAGTAAAAAATCCTAAAGTGTTCGGCTCATGCGGTCTTTTCTCTCCTTCATTCTGGTACAACAGAGAAGATTTAAAAGAATTTATGGCTACCTATCAAGCTAGTGCAACAGACACAAAATTTGTGTTTACATCGGCTAAAAACGACATGGATTTCACTCGTGAAGACAACGAAACATTCATCGGTTACCTAAAAAATGCTGGTTTTACAGATATTAAAGTACTTAACAGCACCACAGGTATGCACGACGACAAAACTTGGGGTACCCAATTCCCTATTGTGTTTAAATATTTAAAAGGTATTAGTACCGACACATCTCTAGAAACACGTAACGCAGTAGTAGAAACTCGTGCTACCAAAGCAGCAGATGCCACCGCTACCACATGGACATTTATGAAAGGCGAAGGCACCACCACACTTACTTGTACAGAATACAAAACTACCAAAGGTAAATTTTATAAAAATGGTAGCACTCCAGTTGATGCTCAACTTTTGGTTGTGGAAATTCCAGTAGATGGCAAAAAATACTCATATTATTGGAACTTAAATGATGGCTCAAATTGTTCTGGCAATTTGCTTATGACTTCTCCTAAAGATATTGGTTTCAAAACCTCTCGTACAAAAAGTTCTTGGCAACGTGTAGCAGTGTTTGCCGATGGTACTTATGACCAAGGAGCAGCTTCTTCTGAACAATTCAAGGCAAACGATGTTACAATGACAAAAGGTGATAATTTCACACAAACTGCTACATTAAGTTTCACCGATACCAAAGAAATCAAAATTGTGTATGGTAGTGTAAACTCAGGTTCTGCACAATCTACCCTTGCCACAGCAACTGTTTCAGACGATTGTTTGAAAGCCAATGTCACATATTCTTATCTAACAAACCAACTAACTGTAACAGAAACAGCTTGGGGCGAAGTGGGAAGCACCGACCTAGACCTTGCATACTTTAGAGGTGAACCTGCTGTGGTTCGCACAGGTAGCACAGTAAAAGTTAAGGTAAAAATCAACAACCTAAACGGCAATACTGTGGCATATCGTATGAATCACAACAACGCTTCTTCAAGTGCTATTACCATGACAAAAGGCACCGATGGCGAAGAATATTACACCATTTCTAACGCAGAGAGCGGTATTTATGGCTTCTATATGGATGCAACATACAATGGCGAAACCACCAAAGCATATCGTGCTGTATATATTAAGGTGTTAGATGGCGAAACTATTGAACCAATAATTGCTCATAACCCATACGCAGAAATCGATTGGAAATCTATCAACCAATACAAGAGTAACTTCCACACACATACCACACAGTCTAACGACCCAGAAAGTCACTTCACCACCACATACGTAGTGGACAAATATCATGGTGCAGGATACAAAATTTTATCACTTACCGACCACGACTACAACCCATATCCATGGCAATTGTTCCCTCAATTTAAAACTGGTATTGCAGCTCGCAACCCAGAAGCACTTGGTATGTTGGCTGTTCCTGGCAATGAATTAAGTAAAGATAACACCAACAGCTGGAGCGAACGCACTGGAGGTCAATTCAACCACCATAACGACTTCTTCACAGGTCGTCAAGGTCAAGAATTTGCATCACTTCAAGAGTCTTACGCTTACACATACGCCCTTGGCGGTATGCAAATTATCAACCACCCTGGTCAATATTGGAACTTAGGAACCACATATTCAGAAACTGCAAAAGATGGTCCAGGTTGGCATGCAAACAACTTTAAAACCTACCCTTCCTTGATTGGTATTGAAGTTTATAACCAAGGCAACCGTCGCCCTAACGACCGCATTCTTTGGGACCAAATCCTAGAAAGAACCATGCCTGCAAGACCTGTTTATGGTTATTCTTGCGACGATGCTCACAACAACGACCAACTATTCAGAAACTACAACTTTATGCTAATGGAAGATTTAACTACAGAAGAGCTTAAAGATGCCATGCGTAAAGGTGAAACATATTTCTGCTACGAACCTGCAGGCACAGGCGAAGGCAAAGCGCCTCGCATCACTGCAATAAATGTAGACGAAGAAGCTCAAACCATTACCATAGAAACAGATGGTGCTGTGCAATGGATTTATGGTACAGACAAG